>JAENZU010000014.1 GCA_016841125.1 Melioribacter sp.
TACAAAAGTTTATTTCCAATCTCCCCAAAAATTTGCCCAGCATTGATGAAGATTATATTAAAGCCGTTCTACCGTATATCTCGGTTTTGAATATGGAAGTTGATGAAAACGTGACAAGCGGGGATATGATGATGAATTTGATGCTCTCTACCGCAATGCTTTCCAGCTATCGAAATTTAGCAAGTTTGAACCTTGGATGAATTTAAAAAGTAAAATATTTTTTTTTATCCTCTTCATTTTTCAATTTAACATTTGGGTTAATGCTCAAAGTGGAGCACCGGATACCGCAGATCTGACTGAGGTAAAAGCTCTTTATACTGAACTTATCAATAATCCGAATAACCATGAAAACCGTTTTCTGCTCGTAGAAAAATTGATCGAGTTGAATATACCTTCCGAAGCGCAATTCCAATTGTCTTATCTAGCACCAAATTTTCAGAGCAGCAAAAGATATTCTGAACTTCAGAATGAGGTAGAAAATTTAAATAATGCAGATCACTCAGAAAATATTAATCAGAATTATCAATCATTAAAAGCTGATCCTTCAAATGTTTCTGCAGTTAAAAAAACTGTTTTTGATTTTTTTAATATGAAGGATTATTCGAGTGCTTCGGAAATTCTGCAGGAAGCACTAGAACTGAATCCCGCCGATGCAGATCTAAAATATCTTTATGCTCAGACACTTTATAATTTGAACTCAAAACCGGAGGCATTTAAAGTAATTTCCGAGTTGGTTAAAACTGGAAACGCAACTTCAGATCAAAAATTATTGTACGCCAGATTAGCAGTTTGGCTTAATAAAGATAAGGATAATGCAGAATCAATTTTGAAAAATTTAATTGAGGAGGATACCGAGCACATTTACCCCTATCTTTCATTGAGTTTACTTAATAGTAATAATGGTTATTTGATAGAGGCAGATGAATACTTTAAACTGGCGCAAAAGATTGATCCCGATAATCCTGAATTAATTCTCATCTCTCAAAGGATATTTAACGCGGAAAAATCTGGAGATCAATCATATTCGATTAAAGATACTCTGACTTCTCCTATCATTGAAAATTTAAAAAATCAGTTAGCCGAAGATCCAAATAATGTTGAGTTGAGATATAGAATTATTGATGAGTATTTATTGTATAACCAAGTTAATGAGGCAGAAAATCAGCTTAAATATTTATCCCCAAATTTGGAGGGTAATATTATTTATGATTCCTACACCCAAAAAATCAAACGAATGAAAACCCGTTCTACTGACGAGAAAATAAATAAATTAATTGCTGATTTGAAAGGGGATCCGCAAAATTTAGAAGCCGTCAATCAGTTGTGCAAACTCCTTTCATCTAAATTCAGGTACAAAGAAGCCGCAGAAATTTTTGAAGAGTATTTATCAATTCAGCCGGACGATGATGCAACCAGATTTAACTATGCTAAGACATTGTATTACGGAGGAGATTTTTCTGAGGCTGAAGCAGAGCTATTGATACTGCTGGAAAAAGATCCATCTAATAATGAATACCTTATTTTATCGGCGCAAACAGAAATTGCGATTGACGGTGATCTTCAAAAAGCGGAAAGAGAGTTGAAGTCGGTATTAAATTCAGATTCACAAAATATTAATGCCGTAATTAATCTTGCGCTGCTTAATTCAAAATTAAAGTTTTTCGACAGCGCACGTTACTATACGGAAATGGCAAATAAAATTGATCCCGATAATCCCGAAGTGATGCAGTTGAACTCAATATTAAAAATTGAAGAATCCGGAAATAAAAACAAAGCCTCATTAATTCAATTGATGAACGCGCGAAAATACAAAGAAGAAGGTAACTGCAGCGCCGCGGCAGAAGAGTATGAAAGTTATTTGTTCGCAAATCCTAATTCGTATCAAATTCTGCTTGAACTGGCTGATGCTTATAATTGTGCAGGCAAAACCGTTGATGAAATAGATGTGCTTAATGATTTGCTCGAAATCAAATACAGTGTACCGATTGCCAAAAGAGAAGCAAAATTAATTTATGAATACGGCGAATATGAAATCGCTTATCAAAATCTAAAAAAAATAAACGCTTTGGATCCGTCGTATGAAGAGGTAGTAATGCTGATGGGGGATGCTCTTTTAAAAATGGGGGAATACAAAAGAGCCAGGGCTGTTTACTCAGGGTTATTAAAGAATACGAACGATCCGGTTTACGTTAAAAGCCGTATGGATGAAATTGATAGTGAGTATAAACAGGCAAGACATTTGGATGGTTCAGTTAACGCTTTGAATAAGGAGTTTTTTACAAATGTAAGTCTAATTCCAAAGGCAGATTATTTTAACAACAATGAAAGAATGGAATTAATAAGTGCCGGTGGTTCAATCAATTTTGGATTAACAGATTTCATTTCGGCAGGATTGGAATGGTCTGCAGGCGCTAAACGTCTGGATAGTCTAAGCAATTCATATCAGAGCGGCAGCGGTTTTTTTAAATTCCGTCCCCAGGAAAATTTATTTTTTAAAACTTCACTTGGTACAAGGTTTAATAAAGACAATAAAAATCAGCCCGTAATTGCCGCCGAAATAAAATATGGTAAAAAGGATCATTATCATTTATCACTGAATTTTATAAGGGAAGATGCGGCAAAATATCTTTTATCAAAAAATCTGGTTTCTCAAAACATCAATGTATCAGATATTTCACTCGAAGGAAAATATATACTTTTTACAACTCTCACTTTCGAAAGCAGATACAGTTTAACTGTAATTCCGGATTTTGTTTCAACACAGGGGATCGGTTTTACAGATAACAAAAGAAATTATTTTGTTATCAGAGGCTATAAATATTTTTTAAATCGGCTATTTGCAGGCTATGAATATGAAATTACCGATTTTCTCAACCGGGTTGATTTTTATTATTCTCCGCAGCTTAGTGATAGTCACAGTATTTTAGCCGGGTTCAGATTTTTCAAATCCGGTTTAGTCGATTTTATCCTTGAAGGGAAGATCGGCTATTTGACCAGAAACGATAAATTTTTAAAAAGTGTAAAAATGAATTTGGATATCATTCCTGCCGAAAGTTTGTTCTTCAATATTCATTTAAGCTTAGTTGACACATACCGTTACCAAACTCGTTACAATTACGGAACAGTCGGAGCTTCAGTCAATTTAAGGATCCACTAGTTTGCGTGGTATTCTGATTGCTGCTGCTGATTTCATTAAAATTTTGCTTGATGAAGTCTGTCAATAAAAGTTTACAGTGCTTACTTATTCTATCAAAAATATTCGTTTTTAATCATTTTTATTATTGTAGATACTGCTAAAATTACTATTTTCGAGTAAAAAATTATTCTAATATCTGGTATAAATATTGATTATAATGAGTAATAATGTAGTAGGAATAATATGTCAAATCCGTTCAAAGTAGAAAAGAAGCCTTTAATAATAGATAACAGCGAAGAAGTTCACGAACACGACTTTAAAGCCGGGAAGGTCAAAGTTATGATCATCAGCGGCATCTTGAGTATTATCTTTTTATTTGTGATAATATTAACACTGCCTTACACAATGCTGTCGTTTAACGGGCTCGTTGTTTACGCAACTATCATTTCGCTGATATTATTTTTATTCATGCTCTTATTCAGGTATTTTTCAGTTCTTTTACTCGCCTACCTTTACATCACAAAATATACGGTACAGGAGAAAGACGGATATTATCCGTTCATTTCAATTCTTGCCCCGGCATATAACGAAGGTGTAACAATCCGCGATTCTGTTCAATCACTATTGGAATTGGATTACCCCAATTACGAGATTATTATTATTAACGATGGTTCAAAGGATAATACCGCGGAGATTGCCGAAGAATTGGTCGGTTATCATCAAGGGCGAAGTTCATTAGTGAAAGTTACTTTGATATCAAAACCAAACGGCGGAAAAGCAAGGGCGCTAAATGCGGGTATACGATATTCAAAAGCTGATTTCGTTCTTTGTGTTGACGGAGATGCGATGCTCTCTACAAACTCATTGAAAATGGGGGTCCGTCATTTTGTTGACCCGGAAGTAGGAGCTGTTGCAGGAAATGTGAAAGTTTTTAACAGAGGTAAATATCTTTCGGATCTTCAGGCTTTGGAATATGTTGAAGGTTTGAATTTTGCGAGGAGTGCACAGGGAATTCTTAAAATGGTAAATATAATTCCCGGTCCAATTGGCTTTTTCAGAAAAGTTGCAATTCAAGATGCCGGTTATTATGCAAGCGATACATTTGCAGAAGATGCCGATATGACTCTAAAAATATTAGCGAAGAATTGGAAAATTGAATACGAACCGAATGCAATTTCATTTACCGAAGCTCCATTAAAATTACAGCAGCTGCTTAAACAAAGGTACCGCTGGTCTCGCGGAATTCTTCAAGCTATCAGAAAACATAGGCAGCATTTAATTAATCCGACTATAAATTTTAATAACTCTTTGATTCTATGGTCTATGGTAATTGAAGCTTTCTTCTGGCCGGCGATGAATATATTAGGAAATCTATTCTTTATTCTGGTTGGATTGCTAAACGGAATGACAAGCTTGATTGTGTTTTGGTGGGTTTCAATTACCATACTAGACGTAATGGCTGCAATTTATTGTGTTGCTGCCGAAAGGGAAGAGATACGCCTAATTCCATATGCATTGCTATACCGTTTAATTTTTGTGCTCGTAATTGACATTACAAAAGCCATGGCAACAGTTGAAGAATTTTTAGGAATTGAAATGAATTGGGGTAAGCTGGAACGAACCGGTTTACAGCCCCAAAAATAAATTAGAAGGAGAAATAAAATGGAATTAATTCCAATTTTATCACTTATAATATTAGCATCAACAATCTCTACATTTATTTTGGCTGTTGGCGCTTATGTGTTATATAAAATTAGGGAACGCAAAGGACGTGTAGTAAAAGCAAAAGCACCCGATACAATTCAAGGGGAAGTAGTTGCACCTGCAGCGTCAATATTAACCGAGCGAAAATTCTCAAGTACAGGTGCCCGTATGGAATCGGAAGAATTGAATGCGCAGGATGAATTTCAAAGGCAGCCCCGTTTTATGAGCACAGGTGAATACAACAGCGAGCAGTCTCAAAAACCGGCGAATGCACCTCCGATGACTGCAACGTATGCAGAAAATCATTATAAAAAACCGAAATCTCACTTATCCGATAGTCAAGAATCTGAAAGGTACAGAGAATTTAAAAAGAAACTTACGATGTTCACTACAGAAGGTGACTCCTACGAAGAAGAAAAAAAGCGACAAGAGGATGGACTTAAGTGGCGATAGATTCAACTAAGGGAGTTAAAATAAACTACCTTATTGTTCTGCTGAGTGGTTTCCTTCTGCTTGGCGGAGGAGTATTGGTTTATCTTTTGGTAATGCAGGGTATTTTCGGGAACTTCGAAATAAGCGAGGTATTACCCACAAAAGAAAATTTGAGATTTTTATGGGAGGATCGTAAAAAAGCAGTTGCAATACTTTATTCGGAATACACTGAAAAAAGTCTACCGGAAGGGAGTACTTGGCTTAGCGATAATGTTGATGCATGGGAGCGGTTTTTAAGTTCTGCTAAAACAACTTTCGATGTTCTGGATGATGTCGATATCGAAAGGGGCAAACACAATGATTACCAACTTCTTGTTTTACCCGGGGCAAGATATCTCAGTGACAGACAACTTGTTGAAATCAAAAAGTATCTAAACGACGGAGGCAGTGTTTTTGCAACCGGAGGCGTTGCTACTTTCTCCGACGAAGGGAAATGGAGAGGATGGGATTTCTTAAATAAAGTATTCGGACTCTCATTCAGTAAAGAAATCAAACCCGAAGAATCTTACAAACTTCATACGCTCCGGGGCAATATTCCTATTACTGCAGGAATTCCAACCGGATTCGAACTAAAAATTGCAACTTGGGATATACCTATTGCGGCTGAAGTTTTAGAACCCCGCACAATTCAGGTGAGTACCTGGTATGATCTTCAAACCGACATAGGGTTAGTAAACGAGGAGGTTCAAAAAAGTGCCGGAGTTGCCTACGGTACTTATGGTAAAGGTCGTTTTGTCTGGTTCGGATTCGAACTCAATTCAGTTATCGGCACGCAGGAAGATTATATAAATTTCGGTAAACTTTTCAATAATATAATGGGATATCTTAGGTATCTCCCTGTGGTATTTGTTAAAGATTGGCCCTCGCCTTATGAATCGGCTGCTGTATTTGTCGCCGATGTTTCAAATCAAATTGAAAATGTTAATAATTTAATTCCAATACTTGAACAGAATAAATACCCGGTCACTTTTTATGTTGATCCTGCTGCCGCTATAGAAAATCAGAATTTGATGCGAAAATTATCGAAATACGGAGAGGTTGGGGTGAGTCTTACCCTTGGCGATCCGAATACCAAACTGGATTCACTTAGCAAACTTAGGGATAGAAACTTTCAGAAAAATAAAGTAAAATTTGCAAAAGATACTGTTTCCGGCATAATAAAAAAACCAGTAATGGGTCTGGAATCGAAACTTAAATTTCTAAATGAAAATACACTCCTTGCAGCAGGCGATGCTTTAATGGATTTCATTTCAGTTGATTCGATGATGAATAGATCCGTACCGGAAATAATCTTTAGGAATAATCATCCAATGGTATTGATAGGCAAAACCGCCAGAGATGATTATGATGTGATCGGCAATTTTGGATTGACAAATCTCGACTTCCAGGAATATACTTATATCGAAGATGTTGACAGACTCTTATTTGAAGGGGGACTTTACATTTACAAGGTTCACTCAGAGTATCAGCTTCAGCCTAATAATGTTGAAGTTATCGACAGGGTTTTCCGTTACATGAGCGGTAAAAATATTTGGGTAACATCGCTTAAAGAATTAAGAGAGTGGTGGATAAGAAGAGGCAGAATTGAAATTAAATACGATATTCGCAGTGCGCGCCGGATGTCTGTCGAAATCACAAATCCGTCCGATTATCAAATTGATGATTTTGTTGTGCTTGTAGATTTGAATAAATCAGTCGAAAATATTGCAGTCTCTTCAGATATCGTAAATATGCGGGTACCAAAATTTGAGTATAAAGATAAGCGTACAATAAATTTAATATTTGATTATCTGGAACCTGGCGAAACTCGATCACTTTTTATAGATTTCGATAATTTGGATTTATAAATTGTTATCAGTAATTTCGATTCCTCGTTAATGATAAAATACACTAAAATATTAATTATTTTTTCGCTATTAATTTGCCTTCAAGGTTGCTTTGATTCTGTTACGGATTCGAACAGCGCTCCGCCTGTTATTAAAGTTTTCAGCCCTTCTTCTAACGACACCGTTCAAGTTGGTAAAATCCTAATCCAGTATCAGGCAGTTGACAATCCGAATGGATTAGGGCTTGACCACTTCGATATTGTTATAAATGATTTTGAAAAAACGACTGTAGTTCCTCAAAATGAAAACGGAACTAATCCGCAATTGTATTTGGAGATCGATACTTCTTATTTGTTCAAGCGATTTTCATATTTTGTAATGGCTTACTCTAAAAATGGATCCACAGCTCGAAGTCAGATAAAATCCAACCTATATGTTTCGGAGAGCACTCAGCCACCTGAAAAACCGGCAAATTTAATTTTAACAAAAATATCTGATACCGCTGTTAATCTGCTTTGGGATGACAGTTCATCAAACGAAGCTAATTTCGAATTGTGGCGTAAAGAAGGGACGACCGGCAATTACAAACTTCACAAGACTCTGCCCGAAAATACAATCAGCACTGACGATTACGGGCTTACTGAGAACCTGTCTTATTCGTATAAAGTACGTGCAACAAATGAGTTTGGTAATTCCGATTATAGTAATATTGTGACTACAGGCGGCGCTTCAAGTCCCGATGTTCCGACTGATTTAACAGGGGAACCTCTAGGCGCTACTCAAATACTTTTAAGCTGGAAAGACAACTCTTCAAGGGAATTAGGCTTTAAAGTTCAGGGGCTTAATTCTCAGACAACTAATTGGGAACTGCGTGGGATTGTAACAAGCAATACAACTCAGTTTACGGATAAAAATCTTTCCGCCGGCACGCCATATTCCTACCGTGTTGCTGCTTACGGAAATAACTTTCAAAGTGATTGGTCAGAAATTGCGGAAGTTACAACCGCTAATCAAGATATTCCTCCGCCGGGCAGTTTATCTGCTTCGTTTAATTACATCAGCAGAAAAGTAGTACTTCGCTGGAATGATAATACAAATTTGGAAACCGGTACATTTATTGAACGCAGGTTGAGTACTCAAACTAGCTATTCTGAAATTGGCGAAGTTATTCAGGATACAAAAACATTCACGGATTCGAACTTAACTTTAAACCGTATTTATTATTACCGGGCGCGACATTCGACTACCGAAGGATTCTTCACTCCTTATTCTAATGAGGATAGCGCATTTGTGCCGGAATTAGGACCAATAGCTCCCTCGGATCTTTCAATTGCGGAATTTACTCCAAACGCACTTTACGGCTTATCATGGAAAGACAATTCAAACGATGAAGACGGATTTGAATTATACCGTAAATTAGGAGAGTTCGGAACTTATTCACGCCACAAAACTTTCTCAGCCAATATTATTGCATACAATGATACTGTTCCTGCCGCCGGAATTTATTATTATAAGATCCGTTCATTTAGAAATAATTTATATTCCGATTTTTCAAATGAAGTGAACTCCTCCGGCAACACCGGCGGCGGAGCGCTTGAGGCGCCTACAAATCTGCAGGGTGCAATTGTATCAGGCGAATTAAAAGTTGCAATGATTTGGGAAGATAATGCATCCTCAGAATTGGGGTACGAAGTTGAAAGAAGATTCAGCGGTTCAACCGAATTTACACGTATTGATGTGCTTGCACCCAATACAGATAATTATATTGATGACGGACCTGGATTATTTAGAGGTTCTGCTTACGATTTCAGAGTGAGGGCCTACGATGCTACAGGATTTTCAAATTATTCAAATATTATTCAAATAACTTTTCCATTTTAATGAGTAGAGTTTAATGAACTTATCTTTTTCAAATGAAACCTATAAGATTGAAAAAGCAGCGGATGCGTCATGCTTGGTTGATGGAAAGGGTAAAATAAAATTAGTTAGTGAAAAAATTAGAAACTTACTCCCTAATTTATCAATCGGAAATAATCTGCAGGAAGAGTTAGCAGAATTAGATGTCAGTGCAATTCTCGATTTACTGAATATTGTTTATGAAACCGGATATGCAAATTCAAGAATAGTTACTAATCTCAAATCGAAAGAATCGTATTTAATTTCAATAAAACCTTTCTATTTTTATAATAACCTGAATTACCTGTTAACTTTTAAATCGCCCACTGATATTGCAGATGAAAATGGGAAGAATAATAAAGAGCCCCAAGTTAATAAATATGATTTTTTACCGTCTGAAATTACTGAGTGTTTACAATTGGTTGAAAACAATTATCCATTTTCTGCCGCCGGAAAACATAAAGTTCAAAGTGCAATCGATAATTTGGAAAAACCGGCCTGGTTAAAAAAATCTAGCGGACGGCTAATTCTAATAAATAAAAATTACGCAGATTATTTGAAGATTGATAAAACTTTCGTTGAAAATAAAATGCATGCAGACGTTCTTGTTGATGATGAAATTAAAATGTTCGAGAGTCTTGATAATTATATCAAGTCTAGCAAAAAGAGTGCAAAAATTAAATCTCACAAACTAAAGAATGCAAATTCAATTTCAGAAATTCCTATTATCGATATCGAAAATAACATCTCTTTAATTTTCGGCTATTCCAATTTTGCGGGAAAAGAAAATTCTGAATCTCGCGAATTGTTTTATGAAATTAGGAAGAGTAAAACTGCTTCTCTTGTTTTTAAATCGAATAGGGAAGTTGAATTAATTAACGAGTCATTTATAAACTTTTTTGGTATCTTTCATCAAACTGTAGAGCAAATAAAAAATATTGATGATTTTTTCGGTTCCGAAATTTCTTCCAGAATTAAGGAATTTTTACGGGAGAAATTGGAGGAGAAAGATTTCTATTACTCAGCAGATTTTACTGATAAAAAATCAAAAAATGTGAAACTTGAGGTTCGGAAATTTACTTCAAATTCACAGGAAGAACTATATAAAATAGAAGTTTTTGAAATAAAAGATAATTTCACTAAGAAACATACAGATTAGACAATGGACGATATTCTAATTCATCAAATACCTAAGCCGATTTTTATTTACGACTTGACAAATTTAAAATTTTTAGACGTCAACAGCGCTGCCGAAGATTTGTACGGGTATAACCGCGAAGATTTTTTAGAAATCGATCTGACCGATCTTTATTCACCTGAAGATATTCAAACATTAATTGAATCCTCCGAAAGACAGACGATCTCCGGCAGTGTTACGGGACCATGGCGCCATAAAACAAAAGACGGTTCAACAATTTACGTTGAAATTGGGAAATCAAAACTTGAATTCAAAGGAAGAAAGGCTCATTTAAATATAATTGAAGATGTTACCGATAATGTTAAAAATGATATAGATTTTCAATTTCGAAAGATTGTGGTAGAACATTCCGATAATCCTATTTTAAGAATTGACAGTGAAGGTCTCATAATTTTTGCAAATAGAATTTTAACCAAAAAACTTGGAATTTCGGAACATGAATTAAAAAACCGTTCGATTTTAACGATAATAGACGACAATGAACGGGATAAGACTTTACGTGTGCTTAAAAAATTAAAGGAAGGGGAGCCTTTAAAAATTGAATTAACTTTTACAAGCTTCGATACGTCAATGCATATGCGTGAAGCGAAGTTTATACCAATACTCAATTTTGATAAATCAATTAATTCGTATGCTGTAATTATTAAGCCACCTCAGGAAATTAAAATTGAAAGAATAGAAGTCCCTGTTGAGGTTCAAGTTGAAGTACCCGTTGAAGTGCCTGTTGAAGTTGAAAAAATTGTGCATGTTCCTTCACAATCTCATAGTGGAGGTTTAGACAGTTCATTTTTGTCCCATCTGTTTCATGAAATCCTTACACCAATAAATGTTATTGTAGGCTTCGGTCAGGAAATTGTTGACAGCATTGAACAACCTACTGCCGAACAAATTGAGTGGAAAGATATCATTGATGAAAATCAGAAAATGCTTTTGCAAATTTTAAATATAGCGGCTGAGTATGCAAGTGTTGAGACGGATCAAATAAATATAAAAACAGAATTGTTCAGCTTTGTAAGTGTTCTTGACGAAGTTGAAGAAAGTATACGCAAGATAAGTAAATCAAAAGGTGTTGAGTTTGCTTACGGGAAAATTTCATCCTCTTTAAAAATTGAAACGGATAAACAAAGGTTTTTAACATTTGTAAATCTTTTGTTAAATTATGCTATTTCTGTTACTAAAAGCGAAAAGGTTTTCTTATCCGCCAATCCTCATTATGAAAATGAGTTTATTTTTAGCCTCAAAGAATCGTCAAATTCTACCGATATAGGATTATATGATAAGTTGAACCTTGTGTTTAATGAGGAAGAATCTGTAGTCAGACAGAAATTTGGTTTTTCAAGATTTTCAATTCGACTTGCCAAAAAATTGATTAAACTTTTGGCTGCCAAATTTATACCTTTTGACACTTTAAAGGATAAATCTGAATTTGGGTTTATTCTACCTTTAAAATTAGAACCTGCTGAAATCCAAAAAATTTCTGAAATAGATACGCCTAAAGAGAAAGAAGAGAAGATAAAACCGGCAGTTGAAACAGAATCCACAAAGCCGGAAATGGCAAAGCATAATCTCGTAGAAGATCCTAAAGCTAGTTCAATTGAAGAAAAAATTGATCAACCGGTTGAACAACCTGCCGAAGAAATTGCTACAGAAATTGAAATACCGCCGGTTGAAGATGTGAAACCAGTGCCGGAACCGAAGGTTGCAGTTGCAGATACGGAATCAAAAGAGTTTGATTACTCTAACTTTACCTGCTTATATATCGAAGATCAAATTGATTCCCAGTTACTTCTCAAGGCTCAAATGAGAGACTTGAAGGAAATTGATTTCGTAACAGATTTTGAGGATGCCATACCGCTGCTTAATTCAAAGAAGTATGATTTCATTATTACGGATATCAATCTGCAGGGAGAATACAACGGTCTTGATGCTTTGCGTATAATTCAAAAAACTCCTGGTTATCAGAATGTTGCGGTTATTGCCGTAACTGCTTATGCGTTGCCAGGTGATAGGGATAGGTTTATTGAAGCAGGATTTTTCGAATTTATATCAAAACCACTCATGAAAAATAAATTGCTGGAAATTCTTAAGCGAATCTTTAATTAGAAATTAGCTGCGTCTCTCGGACGCAGTTTTTGTTTTAAATAATTTCCGTAAAACAAATTGATCCGCCTTAGGAATCAAAATAAATGTTAAGCGAAATTAAATCGGCTTTTAACAATTTAGCAGTTTAACAATACGTCATTAAGCCATTTACCAATCTCAATCCAAAATAAAATTTTGCGGGATTTATTAGTTTAAATAATTATATTTGAATCAACATGATGAAATTAAAACATAAATCATATATCGAAGTTATTGCAGACCGCAACGAATATATTTCTCCCGAAGTAAAAAAGTATTCTCCGACTGCAGCGAGCTGGAAATTTTATTCGAATTTGGTGAGAATTATACTCTTCAACAATTTGAAAACTAAATTAAAAATTTATGATAGATATAATTGGGCTAATTCATCTATAGATATTTTGCATAATCTTGAAAAAAGCGGAGTTCGGTTTTTTATTAAAGGAATGGACAACCTACACAAATTTGAGGGACCAGCAGTCTTTATCTCTAATCATATGAGCACACTTGAAACTGTTGCGCTCCCTGGAATAATTCAGCCCGTTAAGCCAGTGTGCTTTGTTACAAAACATAGCTTAAATACGTATCCCATTTTCGGACCAATAAATAAAGCCCGTCATCCGATTGTAGTCGGTAGAGCCAATCCGCGAGAGGATCTGCAGATAGTGTTTGACGTAGGAGCAAAAAGATTAGCCGACGGCAGATCAATAATTATTTTTCCGCAGAAAACCCGGCAGGATCTATTCATCGAAAAGCAGTTTAATACTTTGGGAATAAAACTCGCAAAGAAAAATGATGTGCATATTGTACCGATTGCATTGCTCACAGACGCATGGGCAAACGGAGAAAGGATAAAAGAATTCGGCGAAATTGATCCTAGCAAAACTGTTCATATTGAATTTGGGGAACCGTTTAAAGTCGAATCTAACGGCAGTATCGAACATGAAAAAGTACTGAATTTTATTAAATCAAAATTAAATCAATGGGGCAGGGAAGATTTAATAATTGAAGAATAATTTGTAATTAGCCTAAAATCCCAACACTTAACATTCCCTTAACAAAAGCATAACATTACTTTAACTTGACGGTAATAATCAGTTAACATTCTAACGTTATGTTAGCATCGTAATTAAATTTATTTCTCACTCGGAAGGAGAGAAACCGATGTTAACAAATGTTGAACAGATTCTAAGAGGTCAAAAAATCTACCTCAAACTAATTTTTAAGTTTTTAATAGTAACACTCTTCGCAATGAATTCCATTTTTGCACAAGGCAGCGGAAAACTAACCGGCTATGTAGTTGATACTGAATTAGGTGAAGGTCTGATTGGTGTTAACGTATTTTTAGACGGAACCACGTTAGGCGCCGCTACCGATATTGACGGGAGATATTTTATAAATAATGTTCCCGTCGGTGAATACAATCTTGTTTTTTCTATGATAGGCTACACCAAAAAATCTGTAACAAATGTTAAAATTGAAAATGACCAAACAACAAAAATAGATATCACACTGTCTGCTGAGACTTATGAAACCGATGAGGTTGTGATTACGGCAAAAGCGGCTGAAAACAGTGAAGCCGGACTTTTAGTAAAGAGGCAAAAATCAATTTCCGTAACCGATGCGGTTAGTGCAGAACAATTTTCAAGAACCGGCTCAGGCGATGCAGCCGAAGCAATTAAACAAGTTGTCGGTGCTTCTGTGGTTGACGGAAAATATGTTTATGTAAGAGGTTTAGGCGACAGATACAGCAGCACACAATTAAACGGTGCGGAACTGCCCAGTTCCGATCCATCTAAAAAAGCTTTTCAGTTGGATTTACTGCCGACCAATCTGTTGGAAAATATTACTACAATTAAAACTTTCACTCCGGATAGACCCGGTAACTTCAGCGGCGGTATTGTTGACGTTGCGACAAAAAAATTCCCCGAGAAATTTACATTTAAGATGTCCCTTTCTTCCACCTATAACACAAATTCTTCAATGAATGATAAATTTGTAACATACACAGGCGGAAGTAAAGATTGGCTTGGGTATGACGATGGGACAAGGGCTTTACCGACTTCACTTTCAAATGGCACAATTTCTAAAAATGATCTTCCTTCTTCAACTAGTGAAGTAAGATCGGATCTCAACGGTGTACCGGCACAGTCATCCTCTGAAATTGGAAAAGCATTCGGGAATATTATGGATGTTAAAAATGAAGCACCTCCGGTTAACCAAGGATTATCTTTATCTGTTGGCGACCAAATTGGTTTGGGCGGCGAAAAAAGTTTTGGTTATTTAGGAAGTTTCACTTATGGACGCAGCTTTTCATTTTATGATGAGGGAAAAGTTGGTATTTATAAAGGTGTAAAAGATAAACCGGTTTTGGATTCTCTGCTCACTTTAGATGATTCACAAGGTACTTCGGAAACAAATTTGGGCGGATTGTTTGCGTTTGCGTTTAATCTTTCTTCCGAACATCAAATTGGAGGTAACGTTTTTTATTCTAGAAGCGGAACTTCAACAGGCAGAATTCAAAGCGGTTACTGGCTGCAGGAATTGGGTCGTGATAGAATTGTAACCAATAGAATATTAAGTTATTTAGAAAGAGACATTCTTTCATACCAGGTTCGCGGCGAACACTACTTTAGTTCAGTTTTAGATGCTACAATCGATTGGTCGGCATCAATTTCATCAACAACGCAGGATGAACCGGATAGAAGATTAATTTTTACTGCTTACGACCCGTCAAGAGATTCATATGTAATAAATGGTTCAAACTTTGACGATCCCTCCAGGTACTTTAGAGATTTAAAGGATAACAACAATACCTACAATATAAATTTACAATTGCCCTTCGGTATTTGGTCAAATCTTAAAGCAAACTTTAAAACCGGTTTTACTTATCAGTATAAAGACCGTGTGTTTAACGAAAGAATTTTCTCCTACATTGCAGACGGCAGAAAATTTAATGAGTTGGACGGTGATCTCAATGCTTTGTTTGCCGCAGATAATTTCGACTATGTAATTGAAACAGATCCGGTGCTTGGATTCCCGATTCTACGAGGAAATATTGTAGTTGAGAATACAAAATTGGAAAATAATTATTCGGGGGATGAGAAAGTTAGCGCATTCTTCGGAATGATCGATCTTCCTATAACTCGTAATCTAAGATTCATCGGCGGTGCAAGATACGAGACAACCGATATTGAATTAGTGAGTAAAGATACAACCAAAGAAGTGGGTAAAATTGACGAAGGAGATTTTCTGCCGTCTGTCAATTTAATTTATTCACTCAATTCAAATATGAACTTGAGAGCTTCTTTTACTCAGACTTTAGCCCGTCCAAATTTTAGAGAGATTGCACCATTCTCATCAAAGGAATTTGTAAATGGTTTTACTCTCGTCGGCAATCCGAATTTAAATAGAACACTTATTCAAAATTACGATCTCCGCTGGGAATGGTTTACTGGTCCGGGACAAATAATTGCAATTAGCGGATTCTACAAAAAATTGACCGATCCGATTGAGCGCTCTTTTATTGGTCAGGAAAATAATAGAATTGTTTCATACGAAAACGTTGATAAAGCTACAATTTTGGGCGCCGAGTTTGAGGCAAGATATGCACTTGGCAACTTTGCAGATTTTTTGGAAAACTTCTTCATTGGGGGAAATCTTTCGATTGTAAAATCGGAGATAAAAATTTCTGAGGATGAATTAGAAATTAGAAGAGCAGTTGATCCGGGTGCATCTGATACCAGAGAATTGGAAGGTCAATCTCCATTCATTCTTAACCTGGATCTTACATATAGTAATTACAACTCCGGTACAACGGTAAGTTTGAACTTTAACACCTTTGCCGAGAGACTTTCAAGAATTTCAAGAAACTTCACTCCCGATGTTTATGAACAGCCTGCAGCACAATTAGATTTTGTTGTTTCGCAGGATATTATTTCCGGTTTCAATCTGAAATTCGCTGTTAAAAATCTTCTCGATAGTTCGTACAAAGAAGTACATCACTATCGGGGAGACGAATATATATTCAGCGAATACAAGCGCGGAAGATCGTTCAACGTTGGGGTTTCTTACAGTTTATAAATTTTAATAATCAATTATAAACAAAATAATATCGAGGAGTAATCGATGAAAAAAACTCTAGCAATTCTTCTGCTGCTTGTTCCCGCACTTTTTGCGCAACAAGTAGTAGTAACAAACGATGTAACAAGCAATACTACTTGGACGGCAAATAACGAATATATATTGGATGGACTGATATTCGTAGAAGCAGGTGTAACTTTAACGATAGAGCCCGGAACAGTAATAAAAGGAAGAAAACAGGCAAACATTACCACAGGCGACGGAGCAAGCGCACTCATAATAAGAAGAGATGCAAAGTTAATGGCGGAAGGAACTGCCGCTTCACCGATTATATTTACAAGTGAAGATGATGATCTGACAAGTATAACAGATTTGCTTCCGAACGACAGAGGTCTTTGGGGCGGAATAATAATATTAGGAAATGCTGTAACCAATCAGCCGACAACAAGTAATTTGATAGAAGGAATACCGCCAGAATTAAATGCAGTTTACGGCGGAACCGATGATAATGATAATTCGGGAGTATTGAAATATATCTCAATACGTCACGGCGGATTCTCAATAAGCGGTGTACCGGGAGACGAGATCAACGGATTGTCGATGGGCGCCGTAGGAAGCGGAACCACTATAGAACATATAGAAGTATTTGCCAATCTTGACGACGGATACGAATGGTGGGGCGGTACAGTAAAAACAAAATGGCTAGTAGCAGCGGCCTGCGGTGATGACTCATACGATTACGATCAAGGATTTAGAGGCAAGGGACAATTTTGGTTTTCATTTGCATTGCCTGATGCAGCCGGAAGAGGCGGAGAGCATGACGGCGGTGATGATAACTTATTAGGAGAACCATTCGCAATACCCATGATAGCAAATGCAACTTATATCGGATCGGGATCAACGGCTACAGGGTTAGACCCGCAAGGTGACCAAAATGACTGGGGAATCAGATTCAGAGAAAATGCAGGCGGAAAATATTACAATAGTGTAATAACCGAATTTGCAGGCAAAGCATTAAGAATAGACGGGGCCGAGAGTGAAGCAAGGTTCAATGCAGGCGATCTGTTATTGAATAATGTATATTTCTGGAACTTCGGCGGCGGCAGCGATTGGGGAAGCGTACTTCAGGGTCCTGCCAATTTACAAACTTATATGCAGACAAATAACAATGTTGAAAATCCGGTATTCAGAGTAGTTAACTGGACTCCAACCACGCATTTAGACCCACCCACGAAACTGAAT
>JAENZU010000653.1 GCA_016841125.1 Melioribacter sp.
GATCAACATGTTACATTGTTCATGGTGATGGTCAAATCACACCAATTACCTACGACGGAAGTGCATACAGCATTGGAGCATCATTAGCCGCAGTTGGTACTGGTACCTGGCAGTCAGCATCGACTATGGATCTTGACGGCGACTCTAATATGGAAATGATACTTCCTAACTGGAGTGCTCCGCCTAAAGTATATTTACTTCAGGACGACGGAACCACAGTAACACAAACTGAAATTGCTGATCTATCAGCACTAGTAGGAGATGCAGCCAGATTATACGGTGCAGACTTTGGCGATATCGATCTTGATGGCAACATGGATATAATTATCGGTACCAGAGGTGCTACTCCTGATGCAGCTATTATAAGATTGGAATACATCGGTGGCGACATTACATCTCCATCTAGCTACGAAGCTTCAATCATCGATTCTGAGTATCCTCTAACAGGAGGAAGATGGATGTTTGTAAGTGTCGGTAATCTTGATGTTGATCCTAAGCTTGAAGTTGTTTACAGTGAAGGTACCGGAATTGAAGCCCCAATGATTATTCTTGACCAAGACGGAATTTTACCAGTTGAATTAACATCGTTCTCAGCTTCAGTTGCTCACGGTCAGGTTACATTGAACTGGGCTACCGAAACTGAAATCAACAATCAGGGATTCGAAGTTCAAAGAAAATCAGCTAACAGCGATTTTTCAACAGTCGGATTCGTTGAAGGATTCGGTTCAACAACTGAAAAACAATCCTACAAATTTGTTGATAACAACAATGTATTCGGTACTTATACTTATAGATTGAAACAAATCGATTTTGGCGGTAACTACAGTTACTCAGACGAAATTGAAGTTCAATTTAATGTTCCTGTTGAATTTGAATTGGTTCAGAACTATCCAAACCCATTCAACCCTTCAACTACAATTAAGTTCGGTATTCCGGAACAAACAAATGTCAGCTTAAAAATATTCAACTTGATTGGTGAAGAAGTTGCTACTTTAGTTAACAACGAATATAAAGAAGCCGGTACTTATACGGTTACTTTCAATGCTTCAAGTCTCGCAAGCGGTACATATATCTATTCACTGCAGGCAGGCGATCAAGTTCAATCAAAGAAAATGATCTTAATGAAATAATTTTAGATCGTTTCTGATTTTATAAGCCGGGCAGAATATGTCCGGCTTTTTTTTTAATTGCACACAGATAACACAGAAAGAACAGATTTACACAAATAATATTTTTAATTACGTGACTTTAGTACAAATGTCATTCAGCACTTAACTGCAAATCTAATCCTTCTGATTTATTAAAATTTTAAAACAGAAAACAAAACCGCCTTTCTAAATTCCCGAAATCTCAGAACTTATATTCCAACCAAAGATTGCGGGAATTTAATGATCATTTAATGAGTGAAACATATACTAAGATTTTTCGTCCATCTAAGTATTGTTTTTTTTCAATAATGCTTCTCCAAACATAATTCGCAATTAGTTAAGTTATATATGGGGATCATACGGTACCAACTAAAAGACTTTCTCCTAAATGGGATTAAAAATTGATTTTAGAAATGTTTGCAAGTGCGGGCAGTGGTATAAAACCTTAAAGGATAATTGTTCAAAAATACCGGAGTAACTTGAAGGTTAAAACTTATCGTTGGTCAAGCCTATTATCCAAGCATACAATATATTTTTCATCTTAAAATTGTTTTCTTTAAATAGATTCAAATATTCTTTAATTTGCAGTTAAACTATCTTAGTATCTGGAGATATTATTTATGCCCCGCGGTACAAAAATCTGGCACGGACTATTAAATTCACTAATCGTGATTTCCGCACTTTTAATTTTTTCCTTTTTAATCTTTGTCGGCTTTAAAGTTTACAATACGGTGAATGATTCTGAGCAGGAAATAAGAGAAGTAGTTCAGGAAAAACAGGCGGAAAATAAAAATGAGGCTCCTCCAAAAACAAAAAAATCTTCAGACAAAAAATCTAAAACTGTTTCAAAAAAAGACCTCGAAAAGTTAGATGAAGAACTTAAAGCAATGGTGGAAGAAAAAAAATCTTCTGCCGTTGAAAATGTAGGG
>JAENZU010000015.1 GCA_016841125.1 Melioribacter sp.
GAATCGATAAAGACATCCGCTGCTTCCTGCACGTTATCGTTTGAACCGTTTGTCAATTGCTCCATATCATGCTTGAACTTTATGGTTCTTCTTGAAATAGTAGATCCATCACCGCGTTCTTCAACTCCTGTTATCACAACCATATGGTCCCGCCATTTTTCTGCAGCAGGGTCCCACCATCGGAACCACATCTCAACGTCTTCCATATCTTCCATTTCGCCGACAAGCCAATCCCACGAAGGATTATCGCCTGTATTTTGGTTTTGGGCAAAAACATCTCCGCTGGTAATATTGCTTCCTTCACTCTCCGATTGAAATTTTACCTGAATGTTCAATCCTCGGTCTTTTATAAAATTTAGTTTACCTTTAACAAAATCATCCAGAGGTACTCCGCTTGCGGGGGATCTGTTCATATACCCGCTTAACTCTTCCAAAAGAGTTCGCTGATCACTTGGAATATCATCGAACTGTCCGGGGAATTTATTCCTAATCCATAGCAGAGAGTTTGCGGCGGCTGCCGGCGCGCAAGCGTTTTTATCTCCGGCGTATCCGTCAACAACAGCCGGATTAGTAGAGTTATCCAATTCAACATTTGGAACCTCACAGCCGCGGTAGACCAGTTTAGTTACGGGATCGCTATTATCCGGATTCTGCGGGGGCGGTGAGGCAGGCGGTTCACCGGCACCTGTTGTATCATCAGCCGTGTTTTCTGCCGATTCAGAAATATTACCGACACTTGCTTCCATTGTGCCTGTCGCTAGGGGCGGAAAACTTCCCTGATCCTGGAGCGGAACATCGGTTAAGAAATAATTAAGGAGCAGCATTTGATCCATATCTGTTCCGTTACTAATTCCAAATGGTGCCAAATCGAATCGCTGTGCTATCATATGTTGAGCGGGAAAGTGGGAATTGTCGGGAATGTATAAATTTTGAATACTCCAATTAGGGGTAGGTACACCTGTGTATTGCGCAATTACGTTTAGATATTTATCATCCGTATTTGGAGATACATCGAAAACCATCAAACCGATATCTGAATTCGGGATTGGATTGGTTAAAACTTCAACATCAATTTGGAATGCTTGTATATTGTTTATTGTGGGGGCTTGGGCAAATGAGATAACGCTTAGTGATATTAACAAAACAAAAATAAGGGGACAGTGAACTATATTTGAAAATTTCATGTTCACTCCTTGTAATTGCAGATATGCTTGTTGTTCAATTTTGGAAGAATTTAACAATAATAGGATAAAGTGTCAAATTTTAATTCTAGGTGAGGTTTTTTACATTTCCCGAAGATTTGTATTACCAATATTTTAACATTTTCTTAACAGCGGCTTAATAACTAATTAACATTAAATTTTAATATTTGATAAAAAAATATTTTAAAAGGTATTTATGATTTACTTATTACTAATATTCTATTTATTAACAACATCAGTTTTATCGGCATACTTTGCAAAAGTGAAAAACAGAAATTCCTACCACTGGTATTCAATTACATTATTCACGGGTACAATTGGGTTATTTATTTTACTCTTCCTACCTAAAATTATCGGCTGAAAAAAAACGATCGACTAAAGTGATAATTTCGTAAGCTTTTACATATTGATATAGTGACGTCAATTTCTCGACATGCGAAACTTCATTGGCAGTAAACCATTTATTGATCAAATTATGTCTTGCTATTGATTATGCATTAAAGAGTTTGTTCTATTCGGATTAAGATAGATGAGACGAAATAAAAAAGGCTGCAAAATCTCAGGGCTCGGGAGATTTTACAGCCAAGGTTTTAGGGAGTGCAACTGAAACTAACTATTATTTTCCATCAAATGTTCGAAATAAAATTTTTCGCACTGACGTCTTACTCTTTCACTATCATCAAATTTAGCAGCTTGTTTTACAGCGTATAATCCGCGTGCATCACCAATTTTATAAAGAGCTAGTGCGGCAACTATTCTTCCGCCTTCTTCTTTTTCGTTATGCAGAACACCCATCAATGCAATAACTGATTTATCGGATCTTAGTTCACCTAATATATAAGTGGCACTTGCGCGGAGACCGTAATTGTCAGATTTAATTCCTTCTAAAAGATTTTGTTCAAATTTTTCTAATTCCATTTTGGTTAACATTGTTGGTAATTTTGCCGCAAATATATTTGATGATAATAGTATTGCCGACAGGGTTAATATTAAAAGTATTTTCTTTGTCATTTTATTTTCTCCAGTTGTTTTTTTAATTTGTTCACCCTTTAAGACGTGAGATGGTTTCAAATAGTTGCATAAATGTCAAGAAAAAAAATATTTTTTTTTATTTTTTTTGATTCCGGCGTAAAAATCTGTTTTTGCTTTTTGTTTTGATACTGCTAAATTTTATATTGACACACTTAGAAAATTAAAATTGGAGAATAAATGAAAAGAAAGAATTTATTGATTGCGGCCCTTATTTTTATTTTTGCTGTTTCAATTAATGCACAAGTAAAAAGCGGTTCATATTTTGGCGATCCTTCCAAGAGCGGGTATACACTTCATCAAAATGAAGGTCTTAGAACCTTCGAGATCCCTGTAAGATTTGATAAACCGTTTGAATCCAAACCTAGAGTAAGCGTAACTGTCACATTAGTTGATGCAGCTAGGCAAGCTAAAATGCGCTATTCTGCAGAAGCTTTATATGTATCGAGAGACGGATTTACAGTTAAACTTTCAACATGGGGAGATACCCAAATAAATGGAATAGGCGGCTACTGGTTAGCCGAACTTGAACCATTGAAGTTGGAAGAAGAACCTATCGAAGTTGGAACTGTTATTCAATTAAATAATATCTTTTTTGAATACAACAAAGCCGATCTGAAATCGGAATCTTTTGATGAATTGAACAAAGTGGTTGATTTTCTTAAAAATAAACCCACGGTTGAAATCGAAATCTCAGGTCATACCGATGATAAAGGTTCTGATGATTATAACATGAAACTTTCACAACAGAGAGCCGAATCCGTTGTTAAATATTTGACCGATAAAGGAATTGCCGCAAGCAGATTGACTGCCAAAGGTTACGGCGAAACAAATCCGATAGCATCAAACGCTACCGAAGCCGGTAGAGAACAAAATAGAAGAGTTGAATTTAAAATACTGAAAAAATAATTTGGAACTTTAAGTTTCTGCGGCGCGTTCGTCTAGTGGTCTAGGACATCGCCCTCTCAAGGCGAAGATCACGGGTTCAAATCCCGTACGCGCTACTAAGTTTATAAAGGGAAATTTTGTTTCCCTTTTTTAATTAATGAAAGAACCTCAATATGAAACGATTCGAAAAACATATTTTTATTTGTGAAAACAGAAGAGAGAAAGATCACCCGCGTGGTTCTTGTGCGGAGAAGGGATCTGAGGAACTTCGCCAGGTATTTAAGAAAAAAATAAAATCTCTCAATCTGCAGATAACAGTTAGAGCAAATGCAGCCGGATGCCTTGATGCATGCGAGTTCGGTCCGACGGTTGTTGTGTATCCCGAACAAATTTGGTACGGCAATGTATCTGTCAATGATGTTGATGAAATAATTGAAAGCCACATACTTAATAATAAACCTGTTGAACGTTTATTGATAAATGATACGAAGTATAATAAAGATGACCAATAAAATTGAAAAGAAAAATGCGTTGGAAGTTTTTGACCGGTTAAAAGAAATTTACCCGGAAGTAAAACCGGCATTGGAATACAGTAACCCTTTCGAATTATTGATCTCAACAATTCTCTCCGCACAATGCACCGATGAACGAGTAAACATAGTTACCAAAGACTTATTCAAAAAATACAAATTACCAAAAGATTATTTGAAAGTAACAAATGAGGAATTAGAAAAAGATATTTTTTCAACAGGGTTCTACAGACAAAAAGCCAAGAGTATTAAAAACTGCTGCAGCGATTTGATAGAAAAGTTCAATGGGAAAGTTCCGGCGGATTTTGAAAAATTAACTTCGCTGCCGGGAGTGGGAAGAAAAACTGCATCGGTAGTTGCAGGAAACGCTTTTGGAATTCCCGCTATTGCTGTTGATACACACGTAAAAAGACTTTCAAATTTATTGGGGTTTATTGATTCGAATGATCCTGAAAAAATAGAATTTCGTTTGAAGGAGTTACTGCCGGAAGATTATTGGATAAATGCTTCGCATTGGCTTGCAACACATGGCAGAAAAGTTTGTATTGCAAGAAGACCAAAATGTTTCGATTGTGCTATTTCGGATTTGTGTCCGAGTATGAATCCGGACGCTGCAAAAAAGTATAATAAAAAGTAGGTTTATTATGAGTAATGAAATTGAACGAGATCAAGAACTTTGTCATTCGATATTAAAAGAATACACAAAGAGTGATAGTTTGTTGAAACACGCCTATGCAGTTCAGGCTTGTGTTGAAGCTTATGCCGATAAGTTTGGAGAGGATTTTTATTTTTGGAGCAACGTTGCATTGCTTCATGATTTTGATTATGAGATGTATCCCTCGCTCGAAGATCATCCTTTTAAGGGATCGGAGATTTTGAAAGAGAAAGGATTCAGCGAAGAATTTAGAAATACTATTTTGTCTCATGCCGATCACACAAACGTTCCGCGCGAAAGTCTTCTTTCCAAAGTATTATTTGCCTGTGATGAACTTGCCGGCTTTATTACTGCGGTTACTTATGTTAGACCGAGCAGATCAATTGAAGAGGTAAAGGTTAAATCTGTAAAGAAAAAATTAAAAGATAAAGCCTTTGCAAGAGCGGTGAGCAGAGAGGATATTCAAAAAGGTGCCGATGAATTAGGAATACCGCTCGACGAGCATATTGATTTTTGCATTGAAGCAATGAGGAAAAAGAAGGATATTTTAGGGTTATGAAAGTCGGCGATTCTGCACCGGATTTTGAACTTGCAGATCAATACGGAAATGAATTCAAATTATCAGATCATATCGGTAAAAATATTATGCTGGTATTTTATCCGCGGGAAGAAACTCCGGTTTGTACAAAACAGCTTTGTTCTTACAATGATAATTTAGAAGAGTTTGAAGCTAATGGAATGTTTGTTGTCGCAATCAGCACGGATTCTAAAAAATCACTTGCATCCTTTTCCAAAAAATATAATTTTGATTTCCCATTGTTAAGCGATTCTGCAAAATCCGTAAGTAAGAAATATGATGCGTTAAGCTTACTCGGAATAAGCAAGCGCAAAATCGTAATCATAAATAAAGACGGAAAAATAGTTTTTCAGAAAAGTGTGCTTCCGGTAACTTATTTAAAGCCGGAAAAGCTGCTTTCCGATGAAATACTAAAATTATTAAAATAGATGTAATTGACTTGACAATTTGTTGTTAACTTGACTAACTTTTGGTGTTAAAAAAAAAGGGAAAGTATTTATAGAGAATTTTGCTACTAATTTAATTTTAGTTATTTCATTTTTCGGAAAAACTGAAATTTTCAATTGATGCCGGTTAAGTAAGGAGTTAAATTGTACAAGAGCAAATTCTTATTAGTATTTTTCCTATTTTTGTATTTAAACGTATCAGCCTCGGATAACGTTAGGGTACTTGGTTCCGATGCTAGTTCGCTCCTACTGGAATTTAATCTCAAAAATTTAAATCTCAATGAAAGAGTAATTGATAATCAGAAATATTTTGATATCTCTTTCGCATCAAGTATGGTCGATCTTTCCGAAATAGGAATGCCCCAAATTCCTTATCAGGTTTTGAGTGTCGGGGTTCCTTCTGAATTTGGAAATACAATTCAAGTTGTATCTTTCACCAAAAGAGAATTGGACGGCAAATTAGTCCCGGTGCCGGCACAGGTAAAAGATAATATTTCCGTCAGCAGTCAATACAATATTTCTTCTAACTATTTTGATCAGAATGAAGGGGAATTAATTAGATTCGGCGGATTCGGAATTGCGAGGGATCTTCCTATTCAAATGATCAACATTTTCCCGGTGCAGTTTGACGCAGCATCAAACAATATTAAGATTTATGAGACCATCGTTTTTAGAATTAATTTCGGTTCCGCAAATCGCAGACTTAAGCATGTGAGCGAAAGTTATCTTAAAGATGCCGTTATAAATTTCGATCAAGCCCGGAATTGGGGAATTGCCGAATCGGTTTCGGATAAGTTGTTAAAGCAGGCAAACTCGGTTCTTGCTCAGGGAGACTGGTACAAATTTGAGATAAGTGAGGAAGGAATATATCGTATTGACAGAAACACTCTGCAGGCTCTCGGCATTGATCCGAATAGTGCTGACCCCAGAAACTTAAAAATTTATGGCAACGGAGGCTATCAGCTTCCTGAGTCGGTGGACGCTCTTAGACCTGTAGATCTGCAGGAGCTTGCAATTTTTGTCAGCGGTCAATCCGACGGTTCTTTCGATCAAAATGATTACATATTATTCTACGGAAGGGGATCTACCTTTGTTGAATATGATAATACGCAAAAGAGGCTGGTGAGGAAAAAACATTTTTATTCCGAAAAAAATTATTACTGGATTACTGCTTCGGGTACTGCAGGTAAAAGAATGGCGGACAAAAATTCTTTGAGCTCACCGGCTCAATATGTTCAGACTTTAACAAAATCAGCGTTATATCACGAAGATGACAGAGTTAACTTAATTAAATCCGGCAGGCTTTATGTGGGCGAGGAGTTCAACACCAGCAATAAGAGCAGAACTTATTTAAACAGTCTCAATAATTTAGTACCCGGCAGTCAAATAAATTATAAATACCAGTTTATTAATTTTTCCAAAACTTCTACAATCCTGCAGTTGGAAGAGAACGGAACCGTAATAGATTCAAGATTCGCCGGCCCAGCGCCGGGAACATACGGCGTAGGTAGTTTAAATACCGGAAGTATTAATTATTCCGGCACCATTCCGAATAACAGGAGTGTTGTTAAATTTACATTCGATACCAAAAACGCATCGGTTACCGGATATTTGGACTATCTCGAAATTTATTACAACAGCAATCTCCGCGCGGCAAACGATGAAATTTATTTCTATTCGGCAGATACAACGGCAATAATTCAGTATGATATTTTTGATTTTTCCAACAGCTCATTTGAAGTTTTTGATATTACCGACCACGCAAATGTGAAAATAATCAAAGGTCACAATTTGAGCGCCGGGCAGACAAGTTTTAAGATTCAGGAGAATGCCGGTGCCGTTTCTAAATATTATGCCGTCAATACTTCCAAATTTAAAATTCCTGCTCCTGCTGTAAAAGCAGATAACTCAAATTTACTCGGCGAACTTTCAGGCGCGGAGAGTATTATCATCACCCATAAAAATTTTGAAGTTCAGGCAAACCGGCTTGCCAATTACAGAGCTAACACGGCGCCGGTAAAGGTATCAACAAAAGTGATTTTTATAAATGATATTTTTAACGAGTTTTCCGGCGGACTAATAGACCCGACAGCAATTAGAGATTTTCTAAAATTTGCATATTATAATTGGCAGACAAAACCATTTTATGTTCTTCTTTTCGGCGATGGTGTCTATGATGTGTTGGACAGAGAGGGACTCGGAAATAATTTTATTCCCACTTATCAAACTGTTCAATCTTTGGATGAAGTTGATGCCTACCCAACAGACGATTATTATGCCCGCGTTACATCCGGAGATAAGGCATTAGATTTCGCTATAGGCAGATTGAATATAAATACCGCCAATGAGGGAGATATTATCATTGATAAGATCATCGACTATGAAACAATTTCTGAAAAAGGTTTGTGGCGCAATACCATAACTCTTGTTGCCGATGACGGATTAACTTCCACCGGGGACGACGGTTTCACACACACTCGTCAATCTGAGAGTCTTGGTAGGGATATTATACCTCCATATTTTGATAAAAATAAGATTTATCTTGCAACATACTCAACGGTTATAACCGGGTTGGGGCGGAGAAAGCCCGCCGTCAATCAAGCGATAATAGATGCGGTTAATAATGGTACATTACTGCTTAATTTCATCGGTCACGGTAATCCGCGTGTTTGGACTCACGAAGAGGTTTTTAATAGGGACGCTACAATTCCCCAATTCATAAACGATAAGTATTTCTTTCTAACTGCTGCAACCTGTGATTTCGGAAAATTTGACGATCCCTCCGTACAAAGTTCTACCGAACTCATGTTATTTATACCAAATGCAGCAATGATTGGGGGATTCACCGCTGCCCGCCCGGTTTACTCCGGTCAAAATGCTGAACTAAATGAACAGTTTTACAATAATTTACTGGGTGTTAAAGATTCAATGAACAGGCATATCCCGGTTGGGCATGCCTTTTTCCTATCGAAGCAAAGCGGTGTTGGTATTATTCGGAACTCCGAAAAATTTCACCTTTTTGCCGATCCTGCGCTTAGATTGAATCAGCCGGAGATTCCCGTAAATATTGACTCCGTGAATGGTAATGATCTTACCGCCAATGTTCAGATAAAAGCGTTAGGCGAAGTACAAATTGAGGGTACGGTTTCAAATTTTAATAATTCGACCAATACAAATTTTAACGGCGAGGCAATACTCTCGGTGTTTGATTCGGAAAGAAAAGTTGACCTGCCGGAACTTGCTTCTTACGCATCAATGAGTCTGCAGGGAGGAGTTATTTTCAGAGGAAGAGTTTCTGTAAATGCAGGTAAATTCAAAGCAAACTTTACCGTTCCGAAAGATATTTCTTATGAGAATAAAAACGGGAAAATTGTTATTTATGCTTTCGATAGTAACACTGACGGTGTGGGATATACCAACAGTATAATTGTCGGAGGTACCGACAGCACAGCCGTAAGTGACGGCAAAGGACCTGAGATTGAAATATTTTATGATAATCTGAATTATGATAATTCATACTTAGTAGCCCCCGAATTTGATCTTTTAGTCAAATTGAAAGATGAAACAGGTTTGAATACTACCGGAACCGGGGTGGGGCATAAGCTTGAAGGAATATTAAATGAAGACGCAGAGAACCCTATCGACTTCACAAATTTCTTTATCGGCGATCTCGATTCGGGAGGTAAATCAGGAATTATAGATTATAAATTCAACAGCATGGAAACCGGTGATTATTTTATAAAAATAAAAGCCTGGGATGTTTTTAACAATTTTTCAACCGCTGAAAGCAATTTTACCGTTGTGGAAGATAATCGTCTTGCAATTGAAAACGTGGTTAATTATCCTAATCCTTTTGCTTCGAATACGACATTTACCTTTCAGCATAATTTAAGTGATGCGGTAAACGTTAAAATTCAAATCTATACAATTGCAGGTAGAAAGATTAGAGAAATTGAAGTTCCATCAATAATTGACAGATTTGTTAGAATTGATTGGGATGGAAGAGACCAGGATAATTCTATTATAGCCAACGGTACCTACTTTTATAAATTAACCGTTGAATCTGTAAACGGCAATTTTAAAGAAAATGTACTTGGAAAATTAGCTGTAATTCGGTAAACTAAAAGTTTGATTTAGAAAGCAGTTTTTAATTTATTTTTAATTGGAGGAAAAAAAATGAAACGATTCGTAATGTTCCTGCTTCTTGGTTTTATGGTTGTAGGAATGACGCAAAGAATATATGCACAGGGAGAAGCAGCGGTTCCGTTTTTACTTTTGGCTCCTGATTCACGCGCAGGCGGAATTGGAGAGTCGGGTACTGGACTTGCAGATAATTCTGCCGCAATTTTCTGGAACCCGGCCGGTATTGCTTTTCTAACCGGGTCGGAAGTTAGTATTACACATAGTAACTGGCTGCCGCAATTTAACTTGGATTTGTTTTACGACTATCTGACGTATCGTCAATATATTGACGATATCGGCGGAAGTTTAACCGCAAGTGTTACCTATATGAATTACGGTGAGTTTGTGCGTACCGCTTCTAATTCACCCGATCCTATCGGAACATTTAGATCCTTCGATGCGGCTTTCACTGTTGGATATGCTACAAAGGTCTCCACCGATTGGGGTTTGGGATTTAACTTTAGAGTGATCCACTCAAAATTGTCTGATCAGCCTACTGAAGAGGAGCAGGGTAAAGGTGTTGCTACTACGGTAAGTTTTGACTTAGCTGCAATGTGGCGCCCTCAGGAATTGAATATTCCTTTCATTGGTGATATGGGGAATAGACTCAGCATCGGTGTTAACCTCAGCAATCTTGGACCTAAAATTTATTACATCGATCAAGCGCAAGCCGATCCTATCCCAACTAATTTCAGACTAGGTTTTGCAGTCAGAGTTTTTGAAGAAGAATTCAATTCATTAACATACACTCTCGATTTCAGCAAACTTCTGGTTGATAAAGGCAATGCATCTACTGATCAGGGTTTGTTCGGTGGCGATACAACAAGAACAGGTAGTACGACCGAAAGAAAAGATTTTTATGAAGCAATTTTTACAGCCTGGGGAGATCAGCCCTTTAGTGAAGAACTTAGAGATATTGTAACTTCGATGGGTCTTGAATACTGGTACGGAAAGCCGGAAGATTTTATGTTTGCTCTTAGAGCTGGGTACTTCTATGAAGATCCTTCATTCGGAAACAGAAAGTTTATCACCCTCGGTGCAGGTATCAGATACGATATTTACGGATTTGATTTCAGTTATATTACTACTGATGTTTTCAAGGATGGAGAAAATCACCCGCTTTCTGATACACTCAGGTTTACTCTATTTATCGGATGGGGCGGTCAGCCGCAGCAATCACATGGATTTCCACGCGGAATATAATTAATGATGAATAAAATATTTATCCTCTTCTCGTTTATTTCATTAAGCTTGGGCAGTATTACTGCCCAAACTTTTGTTGGTAATATAAATCCTTATCCTATGGAAAGAACAACTGCTACAACACAAGTTGATACTGTAAAAATACTTGCAGTATTGGTTGAATTCCAGGAGGATAAAGACGACGCAACTTTCGGTAACGGAAAATTCGGTTCAATATATTCCAAAGATTACGGTCTGGATATTTTAGACCCTCTGCCTCATAATGCATCCTACTTTAAAGACCATTTGGAGTTTGCCAAAAATTATTTTGAAAAAGTTTCCGACTCAAATTTAATTGTTGAGTATGTGGTTTTGGAAAACATTCTTACCGTATCTAAAACAATGCGCAACTATTCACCCCCGGCAAATTCAAATGAATTAAATACATTAGGCACTTTAGCCGATGAGGTTTGGACTTTAGCCGCACAAACTTATCCCGCAACTGATTTCGGTTCTTACGACCTATTCACAATTTTTCATGCCGGCGTGGGAAGAGATATTCGGGTGCCAGGCAGCTTGGGATTAGAAAGAGATCTGCCTTCGGTCTATTTAAGTTTTAAAGCTCTGAAGAAAATTTTAGGCGACCAGTTCACCGGATTTGATGCTAATGGTGCTAAAGTCACCAACTCGCTTATTCTCCCAACAACAGAATCAAGAGAGGTTGGCGTTATTGGAGGATCCGTGCTGCTCGAGCTTACAATTAATGGATTGATAGCCGCCAGCATCGGAAGTCATTTGGGTCTGCCGGACTTGTTCGACACGGAGACCGGGCTTAGTGCTATAGGCAGGTTCGGACTGATGGACGGTCAATCTATTTTTGCATTCTCAGGAGTCTTTCCGCCCGAACCATCACCTTGGGAAAAAATATTTTTAGGCTGGAAAACACCGGTTACAGCGCAGATTCTAAATCAGCATGTAAGCATTTCTACTGCTGTCAATTCATTGCCTACCGATACGACCATCTTGAAGGTGCCTATTAATTCAACAGAATATTACCTTGTTGAAAATAGAGCTCGTGATGCAAAAAAAGATGGTTCAATTGTAACATATAGAATCGGCGGAAAAACATTTACAAAGACGTTTACTAAAGATACGACCGGCTATAGAAGTTTTGAAACCGATTCACTTGCCGGTGTAATAACTGATGTTGACGAATTCGATTGGGCTGTACCGGGTAACGGTATTGTTATTTGGCATATTGACGAAAACGTTATTGCACAAAATATTGCAGACAATAAAATCAATAACGACAAATTTTTGCGCGGTGTTGACGTTGAAGAGGCAGACGGCATTCAAGATATCGGCGAAGAATTTCAATCTATCTTCGGAGATATAATTGTTGGTGAAGGTACCGAAGATGATTTTTGGTTTGCTTCGAATGAATCGACACTTTATAAAAATGTTTTTAGCCGCAGTACTCTGCCTTCTACAAAATCAAATTCCGCAGCAAACAGTTTAATATCCTTTTCAGATTTTTCGGACATCTCAAATAAAATGTCGTTTAATCTGTCCTTCGGTGAGAGCGGAGTGAACCTTCTCCTCAATGCAAAACTCAATCAATTACCGGGAGATTACACTTCGTTTAATTTTGCTAGAGTCGGAGCTAATGCCTATTACTATTTTACTTTCGCAGTATCCGGCGAAATTTATAAGTATGATCAAAATGGCGTACCGGTTAATAATTTCGAATTTAGTAATGTAAAACCTGCAATGGTAGAAAAAGCTGACGGTGCTTTATTTTTCGGAGTAATGGATTCATCCCTTACGATGTTCGGTGATAACGGAAACGGAACCTCTGCTGTTACTAAATTCAACGCCGGTTCTAAAATTACAACAGTTCCTGTGATCGAATCAACATCCCAATCTCAAGTGAATATTTTGGTTGGAACCGAAAAGGGTGAGGTGATTAAAATTACTGTAAGCGATGATTATAATTTTTCGGTGGTCGGCTCTTCGGTCTATTTTCAAAATCCCGACAACCAACCGGTCACTCGCATTATAACTGACGGTACTCAAGCCGCCGCGGTATCCGGTAATAAGGTTATTAAAAATAACGGAACAATATTTCAGTTTAATGATAATGTTAAATCTGCCGCATTTGCTAAGAATACCGGCACTTCCAAGCTGGTTTGTTTAACTGCTGGGAATAATTTTTACGTTTATCAAAGCGGTCAAAAGCTGAGCGAGTTTTCAGTTGCCGGACCGGCAATATCAAGTTTTTCTCTTGCCGATATTTTAGCTAACGGAGAAAATTATATAATTGTAAATGTCGGTAATAAGTTCGAAGCTTATAATTTTGTCGGTGCTAAAGCCGAAGGTTTTCCTTATACCGATGATATGAACTATCAATTCAAGGGTGTACCCTTATCGGCTGATATAACTGGTGATTCAAAGGCTGATATAGTTTCAGCTACTGAGGATGGAAGAATTTTTGCATTCGATCCTTCGAAAGAAAAATTACTTTCAGTCTTCCCAATTTCTGCCGGAACCGAAACTTTAATTTCTCCCTACCTTTTTAATGATAACGGGAAAACGAAACTTGCCTATTTAACAAAAGGGAACGAATTGTTTGTCTGGTCACTGAGGGATCAAAATTCTACATTGTTCTGGTATGATCAGTTCGGAAATATTTTAAACAGTGCATCTGCGGAAAGCGCTTCATCGAGTGAAGAGGAAGCTGCATTTTTCCCGGAAAGTAAAGCCTACAACTGGCCTAATCCTGTTTATGATAATGAAACATTCATACGTTATTACGTTAGCGAAAATTCTCAAGTAGAAATTAAAATTTTCGATTTAGCCGGTGATCTTGTTGCTGAACTTAACGACTCTGCTGCGGGCGGATTAGATAACGAAACTACTTGGAATGTATCGGATATCCAAAGCGGTGTTTATCTTGCTCATCTTAAAGTAAGCGGAAGCTCAGGTCAATCTGCTCACAAAATTATTAAAATTGCTGTAATCAAATAACTCGTCTTAGTGTTGAAATGAAAAAAATACTGATATTATTACTATTACTCTCACTGTCCAAATTGTTTGCTCAATTCAATGAATACTATCCTGAGTATAATTGGCTTACGTTAAAAGGTGATCATGTTGAAGTTCATTATCACGAAGAAGCTGAAAGAACTGCCAGAACAATTTTAAAGATTGCTGAAGAAGTTTGGGAGCCGATCACTTCGCTCTATCAATATGAGCCGGATAGAGTTCACTATGTTGTCAAAGATATTGATGATTACTCAAATGGCGCGACATATTTTTTCGATAACAAAATTGAGATTTGGGCTTCTGCATTAGAGTTTGATTTACGCGGTTCCCACAATTGGCTGCGTAACGTTATCTCCCATGAATTTACTCACATGGTTCAAATTCAGGCTTCAATGAAAGTTGGCAGATCTGTTCCTGCAGTTTACCTTCAATTTCTGAATTATGAAGACAGAAGGCGCCCCGATATATTATACGGGTTTCCAAATTTTATTGCGTCTTATCCTTTGGCAACAATCAATGTGCCCGCGTGGTTTGCGGAAGGTACGGCTCAATACATGCGCAAAGAATTCAATTATGATAATTGGGATTCTCATCGCGACATGATTCTCCGTTCTTATGTTCTCGACGGTAATATGCTTACCTGGAATGAAATGGGAGTCTTCGGCAAAACAAGTCTGGGCAACGAATCTGTTTACAATTCCGGCTTCGCTCTCACACGTTACATATCTCAAAAATATGGCGAAGATAAGTTGAGAGAGATTTCCAAACATCTTGGGGATTTAGGGGTCTTCACTATCGATGCATCATTTGAAAAGGTTCTCGGCAAAGACGGAAATGAAATTTACGACGAGTGGAAAGCGGTACTTGAAGAAAGTTATCTCAATAGAATTGAAGATGTGAAAAGTAATTTAGTGATCGGCGAAAAAATTAGAGATACCGGATTCGGGAATTTTTATCCTGCTTTTACACGTGACGGAAAAAAGCTTGCCTACATTTCGAATAAAAAAAGCGACTACTTCACCGGAAATCTTTATATGTATGATCTTGATACAAAAAAAGAAAAAATGGGTGTCGAGAATATTCGGTCTTCATTTGGATTTTCTCCCGATGATAAACAGATTATTTATTCAAAACTTTCCGAAGATAATCCAAACTGGGTGAAGATACACGATCTTTATTCGTACGATATTGATGATGAAGAAGAAACAAGACTTACATTCGGATTGAGAGCTAATAATCCTTCGGTATCAAACAGCGGAGAGAAAATTGCTTTTGTATATCAAAAAGATGGAACTTCAAATCTTGGTTTAGTTGATAAGGACGGAAAAAATTTCAAACGCCTAACATTTTTCGAGAATGGGGAACAAGTTTACAGCCCAAAGTTTTCACCCGACGACAGCCAAATTGTTTTTGATTATACTTACCATCATGGTAGAGATATTGCTAAAGTTGATACGAGCGGCAGCGGATACAGTTACTTAATACAGACCGCCGCAGATGAAAGAAATCCGGTTTTTATTTCTAACGATGAAATTGTTTACGCCTCAGACGCAACCGGAATTTTTAATCTCTACAAATATGATATTAAAACCAGCGGTTCTACACGTATAACAAACGTTATCGGCGGTGCTTTTATGCCGGCAGTAAAGGATAACGGCAGCATTGCCTACGCTGGTTACACATCCGAAGGTTATAAAATATTTTACCTCAACAATGATGAATTATCAAAAGTTGATGAATCGAAGAAATATGTGTGGATTGAAAATCCGCCGCTGGACAAGAATCAACCCGCCGGCGATATCGATAAATTCCAAATAGCTTCACTCAGAAATTTTAATGATAGAGAACTACCCGAACAAGATGCATCGGAATACAGCGGTACGTTTACTAGGCTTACTTTTTTCCCAGTGATCAGATACGATAATTATAATACTTCGGCTTCCGGATTGGATAAAATCAAGCCCGGTTTATATATCGCCTCCACAGACATATTAAATAGGTATTCTCTTTTCGGCGGAGCTTCAATAAATAAAAGTCTGGAACGCGATTTGTTTTTAATGTTTGAATTTAGAAATAAACTACCGCTGCCTTACGACTTAGGGTTGAAACCACAATTGTCTCTTGAACTTTATAGCGTTAGCAGGAAGACAGACGTTGATGTTCTGTTCGGTGTTGATTCAACCGGAGGTGCAGCTTCTGCTGATTATCAGGTTAAAACCGATGTGACATATAATCTTTTGGAAGTTGATGTTGCAGCTAAACATAAAATATTTGCCGAAGGCAGTAATATTGAATTGAGATTTATTTGGAGCAGATACACCGCAACTCTTGGAAGCTTTCTTTTACCGAATACCACAATACTTTATCCGACAACAAACGATGAATATTTTATCGGCAGAAATATTCAAGTTTTATTTGAACATAAAGGTTTGCTGCCCGACAGGGATGCGGATATAAATCCGTTGGGACGTGAGTTCTCTCTGCAATACAATTATGAATTCAACAAGTATAACCCCGAAAGCAATTACGAAGTTGAGGATGGTGTTTTAAAACCGTTGTACGATAATTTCAATTTTCACAAAGTTGAACTTAATTGGAAAGAACATTTCGGAATTGCCGATGGACACGTTTTGACTGCTCAACTAAGGGCTGCTTCAATTCTTGGTCCGCAAGTGCCGGATTTCTTTGACTCTTATCTCGGCGGATTAGTTGGAATGAAGTCATATCCTTTTTATGCGATTAGCGGCAACGAACTTGGATGGCTGAATTTGACATATCGATTCCCCTTATTCAGAAACATTGACGGTAGATTCGGACATCTTTATATCGACAAAATATTTCTTTCCGTTTACGGTGATATCGGAAACGCGTGGAACGGGGATATTCCTCAACTCGATAAATTCAAAAAAGGAGCCGGCGGAGAAGTTAGAATTAAACTTAATTCTTTCTATTTGTTCCCGACAAGTGTATTCTTCAATGCCGCATATTCTTTCGACAGCTTTGAAAGAGTTGTGCGTGGCGAAACTGTTAAGTACGGCAAAGAGTGGACTTTATACGGCGGTATTTTATTTGATTTTAGTTTTTAAGGTTCAAACGGGGATAAGATGAAAAATTTATTTTTATGTTTTCTTTTAGTTGCGTCTTTATTAAACGCTCAAGATCAAACAAAATTGACCGGCTCTTTAAATACCGATTTAAACATTTCATTCCAAAATGTTTTGGAAGAGAACCCCTCGGTTATGTATCAAAACCCTAATAAAAAATCACCATTCCTTGCAGCAGTCTTGTCTTTTGCTGTGCCGGGAGCCGGTGAGTTTTATACTGAAAATTACATTCTAAGTGCCGTGTTTATTGCAGTTGAGGCTGCGGCAATTACAACCGCCGTAATTTATGACGGAAAAGGGGATGACCAAACCGACCGCTTTAAAACTTTCGCAAATGAACATTGGAGTGCCGCACGTTATGCCCGCTGGACTATTGCGAACGTGGCTTCAATAAATGGTTCTGTTGATCCCTCTCAATACAATGTTCTCGATAATCAGGGTAACGTTAATTGGAGTGGATTGAATAGACTTGAAAGAGCTATTGGCGGATATTACTCTCATCAATTAGAATACTTCGGCGAGCAGCAGTATTATGAGATGATTGGGAAATATCCTCAGTTCAATGTCGGCTGGGATGATTTTGGCGATGAAACAACTCCCTTTAAATACGGCGATCCGGTTAC
>JAENZU010000016.1 GCA_016841125.1 Melioribacter sp.
CGATAGAAATATTTATACAGTGAAATTACCAAATGATTTGATGGACAATTACTTTGTTGATATTGCAGGAGTTGTACGAAATGAAAAAAATGAATTTATAGAATCCAAAATTTCATGGGGAATAATTTCTGAAGATGAGTATTTTTACAAGCTGAGAAGTAATGAATTTAACGGAAAATTCTCATTATTTTTACCTGCCGGTAAGCATTATATTTATAAGGTCGAAAAAGAAAATTACATTCCGTTCTCAGGCAGTATTGACCTGCGAAATACTACAAAAACAAAAAAGATAAACCTTGATATTGTATTGCTTTCTAAGTCGTTTAATCTAGACGGTTCTGTTAGTTTGGTTGATAAATTTCTTTTTGACTATAACGAAGCAGAAATAAAAGAGGATGCTAAACCGGGACTCAGCAATATTGTTTATGCGTTGAAAATTATGGATAAATCAATCGATTGGAAATTGAATATCAGCGGGCATACAGACTCGATAGGCAGTAAGCAGTATAATTTAGTTTTATCGGAAAAACGTGCGAAAGCTGTATATGACTTTTTGATCGCAAACGGATTTAATCCGGGGCGTTTTAAAATAGAAGCTCTTGGGGAATCAAACCCTGTTGCTGAAAACAAAACTGAAGAGGGAAGGGCTAAAAACCGCAGAGTGGTTCTAAAAATTGTTGAGTAGCAATTTTTTAATTACCGCAGCAAAACCATTTTCTTAGTATCGGAAAAATCACCGGCAGTCAATCTGTAAAAATATACTCCGCTCGGAAGATTTGAGGCGTTGAATTTTACTTCATATTTCCCAGGCTGCTTATATTCGTTGATCAGAGTTGCGATTTTTTTGCCGAGGATGTCGAATACAAACAGCGAGACAGATAACCCCTCCCTGTCTCCCTCCCCTTGGTAAGGGGAGGGATGGGGTGGGGTCGGAATATTAAACTTTATGTTGGTTGTTGGATTAAATGGATTCGGGAAATTTTGGGCTAATTCGTAATCGGCAATTTTAATATTTGACTCATTCACACTGGTTAGCGTCCCTATCGTATCACCGTTTATAATTGCGGCATACAGACCGCCGTGATCATAGCCGTCATTTGTAACCCCAATTCCTTTTGTTATTTTCGTTGGCCAAACGTCCAGCAAAGCGCCCCAAATTGTATCCGGAGGGGTAGAACTTGAGTCGATCAAAACCCAATCGAAAATTTTAATTGGTACAATTTTCTGGAAATAAGAATTATACCGGTATTGGGTTGTATCAATTCCGTAATCCAGTCCCTCAAAAGTGTTCTCGGGCCAAATCGTTTTATCCGGCGAAGCAAAATCATATAATAAATATTCCAGCGAATCTGCTCGATTATAATAATATGCATATTTATTATTCTCAACTCGCTGATATTTTTTATTCCCGAATTCATCAAATATCCAATATGTTTTACCATTCGGCATGATTGTATCACCGATTACACTTACAGTATATTCCAAAGGATCCATCATTCCATATCTGTAAAACCAGGTGTTCCCTGCTGCAAGCGGATACCAAATTGTACTGTCAATTTGTGCAAAAATACAGATTGTTGAAAAGATTAAACTCAAGTAAAATAGCCGCAACTTCATTTTCTACCCCGTTTATATTATTAGAATTTTGCTGCCAAAAATAGAACGACCCTTTTTAATTTAATAACATTCTCAAAATAAATATATATTACTTTTTATTCAACTTTCATATTCGTTATTCGCAGTAATCAGCTTTTGCTTATTGCGCGGTTAAAATTTAGATAGAGTTCAACTTTGTGAATTCAATTATTTCACATTTTTAGCTCATAATTATTGACCGCCTTGAGTTATTAAAATGGAAAATAATTGAACAATCAACTCTGGGGAGATTAGATTTGAGTAATGTGGGATGAAATTATTTTCGATACTTGCGCTATTTCATCAGTCATATTTTATCCATGCACCCGGTTTGGGTCCGTTTTTTTGTTCTTCAATAAACAAAATGTTTTCAGTGTTAATATAAATTAGTTTCCCTGGATTCGCTTCCAATTGCAAAAACTTACTTTTTGAACTAAGTAATTTTGCAGCCTCACCCTTCAACGTTATCTCTTTGCCGTTTGTCATGTGGATTTTGATCGTATTCATATCTTCTCCTTGAGAAACTATTTAGAATATTTACAAGTGCAATGGACGGTTTTAAAATATTACCGAAAAATTAAGTGGTCAAATATTTTAACTTATTAGAGTAATAAATTATTGCGACCATCATTGGCTATCTATAAGAATTGCTTTAATATCAGAGTCTTTGCAAATTTTAGCAAGAAAAGAACAAGAAATAATTCTTCTTTTTAAGACGCCACCTTTTACAATACGACTCTTTTCCCGGGTACGGAAATAGATTAGAAATTTTGATAACTGCCTTTAATGCTTATTACTTATGCAGTTTTTAGAACGGTAGTGAGAGAATACTATTCTCCCGATTTGTTGGATGGATAATACTAATAAAAAAGATTAAAACAAATAGCCTGAATGGAGTGACTGGAATAGAGAAATAAATTTATAAGAACCAATCGATAAGATAGTCGGGGTGATAGGATTTGAACCTACGGCCTCTTCGTCCCGAACGAAGCGCGCTACCGGGCTGCGCTACACCCCGAAATTTTCAGTATTTCAAAAAAGAGAAACAAATATATAATTTTTATCGGAAAAAGTTAAATACAATTATTTAAAAATGTATAATAATTTTACTATCTTAATAATAAGTTATAAAAATCGGATTATAATTTACGTTAAATTATTTGCGGGGCAGTTATGCAACTTCGAAAATTGTTTTCTGTATGTATGTGTTTCATAATCATGCAATCAATAAGTTTTGCGCAGCTTGCCGAATCGAGCTGGGCTTTGGGAATTGGTGGATCTTACCCAAGATTGATCAGCACAACCAACAAAGTTTCAGATTTAAATTACGGCGGATTTTTTTTCGCTTCAGCGGAATTTTTCCGAACATACCGGCTTAAGATTGACTGCTAAATATTCCCATCTCGAGAGTGACGGAGGTACACCTGTAGTCACTTCCAAAACGGATGCGTTTTGGGGCGGATTCGACATGCTCTATTATTTTGTTCCTTGTGAACCGGTATCACCGTTTTTAAGCGCCGGTGTTGGCGCCAATTTTATGCAGCTTAAGAAGAAAGTGACCCCTGCTTTGAAAGATGATTATATAACAATTCAAGTTAACTTTGGAATGGGAGTGGAATGGAACCTGGGCGAATATTGGAAATTGAAAACAGAATTAGCCTACCACACATTGGGAAACGATAATTTAGACGGAACTTCAGGCACCGGTGCCGGCGGTTTGCTCGGTACAAATACAGATTCATTTATGTCTTTCGATTTGGGGTTTGTCGCTTATTTCGGAAAAGGAGAACCCTCAAAACTTTGTCAGCTTTACAGCGGTATAAGTGTTGATGAAGTTCCGAACACAATCAATTACGGTAAAATTGAGGAGATTGTTAAAAAGCATATACCTCAAGAAGTAGTTAAAGAGGTGGTGGTTGAAAAGCCTTCGATTGTAGAAAAACCGGTTGAAGAAAGATGGATTTTAGTTGGAGTCAGTTTTGATTTTAATAGTGCGGAGTTGAAACCGGAATCGTTTCCTGCTTTGCTCCATGCGGTTCAAGTGCTTTTAATGAAGCCTGATATGAAAGTGGAAATTCAGGGGCACACAGACAACGTTGGAACAGAAAAACAAAATTTAATTGTATCGCAGGCAAGAGCTGAATCGGTAAGAAATTATTTGATCGCGAGAAATATTGATCCTTCAAGGCTTTCAGCAAAAGGATACGGAGAATCCCAGCCAATTGGCGATAATACAACTCCTGAAGGAAGAGCGATGAACAGAAGAATAGAGTTCAAAATATTAAATAAATAATTAATCTTGTTTACTTTCTGATTTATTAATTCTAAATTTTGCAACAAAAATAACCTTTAAAATTATCCGGAGAGATAAAAAAGGAAGATGACAAATATAAAAAATAAACCATAATAGGAGGCCTCTGCGACGAAAGTCAAAGAGGATTTTTTGTATATGAACATAAAAGCTAAAGTAATAGACCAGGACGGTTTGAACAGAACCGTAACGCGGCTGGCGCATGAAATTTTGGAAAGAAACCGGGGTTGCGAAAATGTAGTATTGATTGGTATGCGGACACGCGGCGAATTTCTTGCACAGAGAATTCAGAAAAAAATTAAACAGATCGACGGAAAAAATTTGGAACTCGGAGTACTCGATGCAACACTCTACCGTGATGATTTCAGGATGAGACTTAAGCAGCCGGAGATTTCAGTAACCGATATCACATTTGATCTAAATGAAAAAGACATTGTGCTTATTGACGATGTTCTTTACACCGGCAGAACCGTAAGAGCAGCGCTGGATGCTTTAATGGATTTGGGCAGACCTAATACAATTCAGTTTTGCGTGCTCGTTGATAGAGGTCACCGTGAAATGCCTATCAAGGCAGATTTTGTAGGGAAAAATATTCCTACTTCAATAAATGAAGAAGTGAAATTAAAAATGAAAGAGGTTGACGGCGAGGATTCCGTTTATCTCGTCGATATTTCAAACGATTAAAAGAGAGATTATGATATGCCATTAAAAAGCCGACATTTATTAGGGCTTCAAGGAGTACCCGAAGAAGATATTCAAACCATTCTGGATACAGCAACAACCTTCCGCGAAGTTTTGGAAAGACCAATCAAAAAGGTGCCGACTCTGCAGGGTAAAACAATAGTAAATTTGTTTTATGAAAGTTCAACGCGTACAAGAATTTCATTCGAACTGGCACAAAAGAGATTATCTGCGGATACTATAAACTTTGCTAAATCCGGCAGCAGTACCAGTAAAGGTGAAACTTTCAAAGATACGGTCAGAAATATTGAAGCCATGAAGGTAGATATGATTGTGGTTAGACACGAATCTGCCGGGGTACCGCAATTTTTAACTCGTATTTCAAATGCAAATGTTATTAACGCCGGCGACGGAAGACATGAACATCCTACGCAGGCGCTTCTTGACATGTATTCAATTAGAGAAAAACTCGGACGACTAGCCGGTTTGAAAGTTTGTGTCGTTGGGGATATCGCACACAGCAGGGTAGCGCTGTCTAATATTTACGGTTTAAAAGCGATGGGTGCAGAAGTTTCATTATGCGCTCCGCCGACTATGATCCCTAAGGATATTTACAGACTCGGGGTCAAAGTAATTCATAATATTGACGAAGCAATTGCACAAAACGATGTGCTGAATGTGCTTCGTATTCAGCTTGAAAGGAAAGCCGGAACATCGATTCCTTCTCTTCGTGAATATCATAATTATTTTGGTATTACAAAAGAAAGATTGGAAAAACAGAACAAAGATATTTTGATACTTCATCCCGGACCAATAAACCGCGGTGTTGAAATATCATCCGAGGTTGCCGATGGACCTTATCAAATAATACTTAATCAAGTAACTAACGGTGTCGCAATAAGAATGGCGGTTTTATATCTGCTTGGAACTATGAATTAATTTTGAGGTTGAAAATGCAAGTATTGCTTAAAGATGTAACCCTAATAAATCCTGCACAAAAGTTAAATGAAAAAACAAACATTTTAATTGTTGATGGTATCATCAAAAAGATTGGCGAAATAACAGCCGATGAATTGAGCGCCTCGGAAGTTTATGAACTGAATGGAAAAATATGCTCACCCGGATTTTTTGATATGCACGTTCATCTGCGCGAACCGGGCAGGGAAGATGAAGAAACTGTTGTTACTGGCTGCAACGCCGCCGCGGCCGGTGGATTTACCGGACTTGCCAGTATGCCGAATACCTCCCCCGATGCAGATTCCGCAGAAGTTGTAAAGTTCATAATTGAACAGGCAAAAGATCATCTTGTGGATGTTCACCCTGTTGGCGCAGTTTCAGTTGAAAGAAAAGGTGAATATTTGGCTCCCTTAGCTGAAATGTTTGATGCAGGTGCCGTTGCTTTTTCAGATGATGGAACTGCTGTAAAAACTGCATCTCTTTTACGGTCTGCAATGGAATATTCCCAAATGTTTGATACTACGATTATTGAACACTGCGAAGATCCTTCTATGGATGACGGCGTAATGAATGAGGGAGTTGTATCAACTATGCTTGGGCTCCCATCAATACCGACGGTTGCAGAGGATTTGATAGTAATGCGCGATGCACTTATCGCGGAATATACCGGCGGCAGGGTTCACATTGCTCATATCAGCTCAAAGGGTGCGGTCGATATCGTTCGTAAAGCTAAAGAAAGGGGAGTTAAAGTTACTGCCGAAGTGACCCCGCATCATTTTACATTGACCGACGAATCTGTTAAATCATTTGACACAAACTTTAAAATGAATCCTCCGTTACGCAGCAGGGAAGATGTTGACGCAATGATAGAAGGTTTAAAGGATGGTACTATCGACTGTATTGCAACTGACCACGCGCCCCATTCAATTGAAGAAAAGGAAGCTGAATTTATTTATGCGCCGAACGGAATACTCGGTTTGGAAACGGCTCTCGGTTTGGTGATTAGTGAACTCGTTCACAAAGGTCATTTAACTTTGGAAGATGTGGTTCAAAAGCTTGCGATAAATCCTCGTAAGATTCTTAATTTGCCGGTTCCTAAAATTGAAGTTGATCAGCCGGCTAATTTAACGATTTTTGATCCCGATGCAATTTGGACGGTTGATGTTTCGAAGTTTAAATCGAAATCCAAAAACTCACCTTTCGATAAAAGATTGCTTACCGGCAAATCTGTGGCAGTAATTAATAATTCGAAGATGTTTTACAAAGATCAATTTATAAATATTTGATCATTCCGCATTTTTAGTAAAGTGTCCATCACTGTATATTTTGATGGACACTCCATTATACAGAACCGCCAAAAACACTCAATTTGAGCAAAATTTAAGCTTTCTAGTATGGCATTCTCTTTGCAATACAATTTGCAGAGAAATTTATTGAGGAAAACAAAATGAAAAAGAATCTATTAAAAATAATACTAGTTGGTTTAGCCGCATTTTTACTAATAGGCTGCAGTGAAGAAGATTATTACGATAACACTCCGCCTTCACCTCCTACAAATGTAAAAACTTATTTGGGTGACAATGAAGTCGAACTCTCCTGGAGTCAAAATCCGGAAAGTGATGTTGCCGGTTACAATGTATATTTTGCCTATGATTATTGGGGAAAATATGAACTTATCGGAAGTACGCCATCTACTTATTTTGTTGATAATGAAGCTCAAAACGGCGATCTCTATTATTACGGAGTTGCCGCTTACGATTATGACGGAAACGAAAGCGAATTAAGTTACGATGAAGTTTATGGTGTCGCAAGACCGCAGGGAATGAATCAATCAATTTTTGAAATGAATAACTTCCCAAATTCTTCGGGGTACGACTTTTCCGAATTCAGTGTTCTTCCGTATAATGAAGATTCCGATATTGGTACTACAGACTTTTTCTATGAAATTTATGAAGGCACCCCATATTTGACGGTTTGGCTCGATACCGAAATACAGGATATGGGAGAAACGATGGACATTTATGATATCACCAAAGCGCCGGTCGGCGGATGGGTTTCGGCAGCTCAGGGCGAAAACATTAAATACGTAAAGGTAATCCCTGGTCACACTTATGTAATATTAACTTGGGATGATCATTACGCAAAAGTTCGGGTTGGTGAGCGCACAAGCGAAAGACTCATTTTCGATTGGGCTTATCAGCTCCTCGAGGGTGAAAGAATGCTGAAGTCAAACACAAGAAATTCCGATAGACAGCCAATACCTTCGGAGAGAATAAGATTCAACTAAACTAAATATTTATTTAAATTAAGATAAAAGCATACCACTTAAGGTATGCTTTTTTGTATCTATTTAATTATTTTGATTAACCGTAATCTTCAGAGTGCTATGAATAATAGATTTACAATTAGAATACTTATCACCTTTGTGCTGCTTAGTATAATTACTTCGGCTCAGGGATATAGAATTACTATTGAACAAGCTGAAGAAGCAGAAAGAATACTTCTTAATTTTAGAAGCGGTTTATTGGAGGGAAAAGTAGATAAATTTACAGAGGACCTTGATTCAAAAACATACTTAAGTTTAGCTAATGGTGTGGCGGGTTACTTTAGCTCCAGTCAAGCTTCTAATGTACTGCAGGATTTTATCAAAACGAACATTCCTCTAGAATTCGAATTTTTTAGCATGAAGACGAGAACCTTTTATCCGTTCGGTTCGGCAAACATAAAATACACAGTAAAAGGTGCAAGAAAATCTTCGCAGGTTTTCATTTCTTTAAAACCAGCCGGCAATGCCTGGAAAATTTCACAGATCACTATCAACTGAAATACATGAAGAATTATTTTTCCGGATCCAGAAAGTATTTCTCCTTTTTGATTATTACGCTGATACTAATATTAGCTGCCGGAATTTTACAGCCGGTTATTGTTCAAAATAAGAATGATAACTGGAACAGTGAAGTATCTCAATTAAGTGCCGAAATAGAATCTTCCGTAATTCAAAATTTTAAATTAAAAGAAAAACATACTCAAGACTTTGCTGATGATGTGGCAGATTCCGTTGCTGCATATATTAACAATAGATCATACGGTATCGAGAGGTTATTCAATTTTATCGGCGGGGTAAACGATTTTTATAACATTCAAATATTTGAAAACGACTCTCTCTTAGCCTGGAATTCCAACGCAGTCTTAAAATATTTTGACCGGTCTGAATTTGCAAATAGAATTGGGCAGTCATTTTTTTATGAGACAAATTTAATTATTTATTTTTCACATCTAACACGTATTGATGCAAATGGGAGAAGTCTATTTTTATTTGTCTCTTGTCCGATCGAAAAAAAATATGATCTGATAAATAAATATTATGTGCCGTTAAGCTGGCAGACTGAACTGACGGAAAAATATTTAACGGAATTTAATGTTTATTATACTTCCAATGCACAGTTTTCAGCCGATGGTAGAAAGCATTCATGCGAACTCATAAATTCTAACGGTTATAAAATAGGGGTTGTCACCTTTCAGAAACCGTCACTAAGCTTTGCGTTAAATGAGATACAAAATACATTCTACAAAATCCAATCCGCTTTGGGCATATTGGCATTTCTCTTTTTAGGAATGGTTTTTCGCAGAAGGGTTTCATCAATTTCGAACAAATATGTAAGGTTTATGTTTATCGCAGTTTACCTTGCCGCTCTGCGGGTAATTTTATTTTTGTTTGAATTTCCAAATACAATAATTAAGAGCGAGCTGACAAACTCGGCTTATTTCTCCTCTGTATTTGCTAACGGAATAGTTCGTTCGCCTTTTGATTTTTTAATTACGGTTTCTTTGTTTCTACTAATTTGCTTCGCATTTTTTAGAAGTGCTGTCGTTGCTGAAACAGATTCTGAAAATCCGGTAAAACCGTCATGGTACAAATTTGTAATTGGATTGATAATCATAATTCCGATTTACCTATTAATCCTCCGCGGACTTGGCGCTTCAATAAGATCGGTAATTTTTGATTCTACATTACGGTACTTTAGAGATCCCGATCTTATTCCTGAACTCCCGGCGGCAGTAATGCATCTGAATGTGCTAATGCTGGGGTTCTGTTCGTTATTAGTTACAGTTGCGCTTGTATATATTTTGTACAAATATTCACCGGTTAAGTATTCACTAAAAGGTATTTATTTATTTCTCTTTATATTTTTGCTTTTTCAGTCAGCCGGTTTTCTTTTCGATTATTTTCAAAAGCAGCCGCAGGGCACTCCAATTATCCGAATTATTTTTGTACTGCTTACATTCTTATTTGTTTATTTACTAATTGCAAAACGTACCTCACGATTTCAGCTTTATTTATACTTTGCTTTTGCAGCCTCTTTTGTAACGGTTTACATGTTGAACTTTTACAATTCCGAATTGGAAAAAGAATCTTTAAAAACTACAGCTTTCGAGTTGATAAGACCGAACGAGAATCTTTTGGAATTCATAGTTACCGAAGCGCTGATGGAGGCAGATCAAGATAACAATCTTTATACTCCATTTGATGCAGCCGATCCGAACTTTGAAGCTTCGGCATTTAAAATTTGGAGCAATAGTGTACTGCAGGGTGAAAGTATCGGTTGCGAAGTTAATTTTAGAAATCATGATCACGAATATTTAGGTGGTTTCAGCATTAAATTTGATAACGTATTCAGGGCAGATCCTAATAATCTGAAAGCACATCTGAATGGTCTGCAAAATATTTATCACGACCAGTCGATTTATCGTGATGCCGAAATAGTGCGCGGTGTTATGCCCGTTAAAATGGAAGATGATCTTCTTGGTTATTTAGAAATATCCGTGCTGTATGATATCAATTTATTGAGCGGTATTGAGGTTCCCCCATTTCTATCGAACAGGAACTCAATGATAAACAATACAGTCGATTTTGATAAACTGATAATTCTTGAATTTTCATCGGATAGATTGATCGATAAAATTTCCAGTATAAATATTTCTCAGCCTCAAATTGAACTGATGACGAGCGCCGACCTTTCGCAAAATAATGAAGCCTGGCTTAATCTAAAAATTAATGATGAAGACTACAGATTCTACCTGCTTAAAACCGATTTTGAAGAAACAAAAATTCTCGCCGTCGGATTAAAGGAAAAAGATGTTTCTTGGAATCTCTTCGAATTCTTTAAAATATTTTTTGTTCACAGTTTAATTATTCTTTTAACCCTGCTGGCAACTTTGATAATCAGGATTAGAAAATTTAAGGATTATCGACTTACATTCCGCGGGCAGCTTTTAATAGCTTTCCTATTTGTCTCTATTGTGCCTATGGTTCTACTTGCCGTTTACTTTAGAGACTTAACTGAAGAAAAAAGTATGGAGGCTATTTTTTATAAGCTGGGCAAGCGGGCGGTAAGTGTTGAGGAATATATAAATTCTTATCTTCACAGCACCGTAAATTTAAATACACTAATTGAAAAAGCCGCGTTCGATCTCAAAATAGATTTTTCAATTTATAAGAAAGGCGGACTCGTTTACAGCTCCGAGCAAAAATATTTTGATATCGGGCTTATGAATGAACAGCTCAATCCTATTGTTTACAACAAGTTTGAAAACGAAGGAATATTGGAATTTGTTGCAAGCGAGAGAATCGAGAATTATAAATATCATTCATTTTATTATAAGGGCTACATCGGCGGTTCTGAATATATATTTGTGGTAAGTGATATTTTCAATACTATCTTAATTCCTTTCTCCGATGTTGAGTTGGACATTTTTCTTTTCGGCATATACTCACTTGCGGTAATCTTAATTATTTTAATAAGTACAATTCTTGCTAATCAGATATCATCGCCAATAAGCGAACTTACAATCGCGACCAAATCTGTTGCCAGCGGTGATCTGAGCATCGAACTTGATGAAAATAAAACTGGCGAGTTGAAAATTTTCGTTAAGGGTTTCAACTCAATGGTTAAACAGTTAAAGAGAAGTCAGGCTGAACTGGCGGAACTTGAAAGAGAAACTGCGTGGAAAGAAATGGCTAAACAAGTTGCGCACGAAATTAAGAATCCGCTTACACCCATGAAGCTTTCCATTCAGCAGTTAATTGCCGCAAAGAAAGACGGCTCGCCTAAATTCGATTCAATCTTTGAAAAGGTTACGGCAACGGTTATCGACCAAATTGAAACTTTGAAAAACATTGCATCTGAGTTTTCTTCTTTTGCACGTATGCCAGGATTAAAGGTTGAGGATATCGATCTAGTCAAAGTATGTGATGAAACAATCAATTTGTTCTCACAAGAAAAAATAAAATTGGTTTTCTCATCGGACCTCAGAACTGCGGTTATTGCTGCAGATTACGACCAGATGAAAAGGTCCCTCATAAATCTAATAAGAAATTCGATACAAGCTGATGCCTCTAATATTAGTTTGAGTTTAAAAAAAGATAATGATTTTTATTTGCTCACAATTACGGATGACGGCGATGGGATACCCGCAGAAATAATGGAAAAAGTTTTTGATGAAAATTTCACGACGAAAGTTCATGGGATGGGATTGGGATTGGCAATGGTAAAGCGTTCAATTGAAAATGTGGGTGGAACTGTTAAGATAGAAACTTCATCTTCGGCAGGCACTACAATTACATTAAAATTAATTTCCAAAGCAGAATTTTAGTATGCCCTCGTTAACTCCTTCACAAAAAGCGGCGCTCGATTATTCAAAGCATCTTTCCGTTACTGCAAACGCGGGTTCGGGTAAAACGTTTGTATTATCAAAACGTTTGGTTGAGATTGCACTTAATGAAAATGTATCACTGCGGAATATTGTGGCAATTACTTTTACAGAGAAAGCCGCAGGTGAATTGAACCGTAAAATTGCCGGGGAAATAAATAATTTGCTGGATGACGAAACCGATAAAGCCCGAATAAAAAAACTTGAAAGCCTCAGGAGACAGCTCGTATCGGCTAACATCTCTACCATACATTCATTTTGCATTGATATACTTAAGGAATATTCACCGGAGGCTGGACTTGATGCGGACTTCATTCCAATCGATCCCGAATCTGCCGATGAATTATTGGGTTTAAGTATTGAAGAATATTTGAATAAAGGGATAGTCGATGATGAGGAATCCCAAAAAATAAAATACTTGATCCGTATTCTCGGCTCAAAATCTTCTCTTATTTCTCAAATTAAAATGATGAACGGTTTTCGAAAAAGAATTGAGATAATTGAAAAAAAAATTTATGATAAAAATAAATCGGAAATTGCTGAGTACTTCGATGAGTTGTTTCTAAATAAGCTGGGGAAGGTATTTAATATTTCCCTCATTGATAAGTGTATTGTTGCGGCAAGACAGATAAACAATAGAGTATTGGATTCCGATAAAGACTCGCCATTTGCCAATAATATTCAAACTATTCTTGAGACGGGGCAGGCTGATAATCTTTTTCAAAAATTAGTAACGCTGAATAAAGTATTTGAAAAAATGCTGACAGGTGCAAATGTGCGTCAGCAGAAATATCTATCCAAAAATTTGCGGGAAAATTTAGAGACTCAAATTAATCTGGTTGAAACAGTGAGTGAAGATCTGTCCAAAATTTCTGTGCCGGATGAAAAAGATGAAATTAATGAAGAGCTTGCAAACTTCGGGTTAACCTTACTCGATCTATTTAAAAAAGTTTCCGCAATTTACCGTAACAAAAAAACAGAGCAAGGGTATCTAGATTTTGAAGATATACTTTTATTAACTCAGGCTTTGCTTGCGAATGAACATGTCCGTAATTCTTTGAGTGAAAACTTTAAGTACATAATGGTTGATGAATATCAGGACACCAATGAACTCCAATATGAAATTTTTATGCCGATACTGGATTACTTAAAATCTGGGAACCTCTTTGTGGTTGGGGATGAAAAGCAAAGTATTTATATGTTCCGCGATGCCGAGCTGAAAGTTTTTAAGCGAACCCAATCCGATATTAAAAATTTTTCCGATGATGCGGGGATGGTTACGCTGCCTCATAGTTTTAGAGTTTCTCCGCAGATCGCTTTATTTACAAACCGTGTTTTCTCGCGCTTGTTTGCAGAACCCAATATCGAATTTAATGAAATAGGCTACGAGCCCCTTGTATGCGCACGAAAAGAAACTCCCGATTCTGCAATTGAATTTTTGATCACCGATAGTGAGGATGATCTTGATGAAGCCGAACTTGTTGCAAGGCGTATTTACAATTTGGTTCATGTCGATAAAACTTTGGAAGAGGGAGAGATTGCAATACTTTTCAGACGAAGAAAAGAATTTGAAGAAGTTGAAAAAGCCTTAATTAAATATAAGCTGAAGTATTTGATTGTTGGGGGCAAAGGATTTTTCCAGCGGCAGATAATTTACGATGTATTCAATTATTTATCTTTTTTGATTAATGAAGAAAATGATGCGGCTCTCGTTGGACTGCTCCGCTCGCCGTTTTATAATTTTCCCGATACGGTAATATTTAAAATATCTTTGCGTGAAGGTGATTCTTATTACTCAAAACTTTTAAAGTATGCCGAAGAATTTAATATATATCACGCCGAATTAAAATTACTCAAGTCGCATTTGGAAGTAGCTCAGAAAATTGAACCCGCCAAACTTTTGAGAAAGATAATTAGGAATACCGGATACTCCGCGGTTGTGGCATCAAAGAAAAATTCGGAACAGGAAATTGCAAATCTCGAGAAATTGTTTTCGGTTGCCATTTCATTTTCAAATCAAAGTTTTAAATCTTTGTTCGATTTTATTGAATACTTGAAAGAGGCTATTGAAACTTTATCGGACGAAGGTCAGGCGTCGGTTTCCGAAAGTACCGATTCCATTAAGCTTATGACAATTCATCAATCGAAAGGGTTGGAGTTCAAAGGAGTCTTTCTTTATAAATGCAGCATTGAACCCAGCCGGGAAGGGGTTAAAACCGGCAGCGTTACAATCGATAAAGAATTCGGAATACTGACCAAGGTCCCATTCAAAGGAAATTATTTTAATGAGTTCCAATCAGCTCCGGTGAACGGTGTTTACGATATTTACGCCGAAAGGAAGAACTTAGCCGAACTTAAAAGATTATTCTATGTCGCAGTTACACGCTCTATCGATTTCCTTTTTATTTCTGCATCGCTGACAAAAGGTAAAGTTAAAAAGAATTCCTTTGCGGATTTTTCATTGCAGGGGTTGGACAATTTTGAGTTTGGTGATCGGTTTTTGATCGAAGATAATCTCACCTTTATGGGTCCCGAAGAGAGCGGTTATGAACTTAATGTAAAACCTCTAACAATTGAGATACCTGTAATACGAAATATTGATCCGCCGGATATTGCTGAGTCTGATGAAAAGCAATTTGAAATCCGATTTGATTCAAGGTATTCCGAGACGATTGAAGACACGATTAAAAATGAAATTATCTCTGCCACAAAAATTGCGATGTTTCTTCAGTGTCCGGTAAAATATCAGCTTACATACGAGTTGGGATTCTCAAAACTGCTTCGGCTTGTGGGTCAGGAGAAAGAGGACTATGAATTATTCAAAGCCTCTGAAGAAGAAGTTATTAATCTCGCTGATGTAAGAGGCAGAGTAGTACACTCCTTGTTGGAGAAAGAAGTTACACCGGATAAACTGGAAAGTGAAATAAAACAACTGATGATGAACGAACCGATGCTTCGTGATCAAAAATCGGCTGCCCTTTTTTATGACAAAGTGTTTAAGATTATGAATTCGTTTTTCGGATCACAAATTTATGTTGAATTACGAGCCTATGAAAAGTACCGGAACGAGTATGAAATTTATTCAAAAGAAAATGACTACTACTTATTCGGTATAATTGATAAACTGATAATCGTTAATGATAGAGCCATTATTGTTGATTACAAAACAGATAACGTTGATGAAAAAATTATCGATGATAAAATTGAAAACTATCTGCCCCAATTGTTATTTTACTCATTGCTGGTTAGTAAAAGATTCAAAATTAAAAATATTGAGCTTCGGCTTATCTTTCTCCAAAAGCCCGAACGCAGTTTTACCAGGGCGCTTTCAGAAAACGATATTTACCAATTTGGACTTAAAGTAAAAAAAATAGTAAATGATATTCGCCAATCAAATTTTAATAAAAGAGTTGCGCATTGTTCAAAATGTCACTTTGCAGATGACAACAATATTTGTGTAAAACAAAGTTAAGGAGATATTTCTTGAAGCACTTTATAGTAGTTTTATATTTTGCTGCATTATTTGCCGGCTGTTCTTCAACATCAGAGTATTCTAATTATTTATTTGATATGCAGCCAGATCTTGAAAAAGACAGTCTTCATCAAGCTGTAATAAATGATTTTTCTGAATATTTAAATGGAGTTAAATTTTTTATTGATCCGGGTCATGGCGGAGAAGACAGGCATAATAAAAGTAAAAATGAGATGGTAGTTGAAGCTGACGCAAATTTAAATGTTGCACTCTATTTGCGAGATTTTTTAGAAGCTTCAGGCGCTATTGTTGAAATGTCGAGGATCACCGATCAAACAGTTGACCTTCATTACCGTTCTGTGTTAGCCGACAGCAGCCGGGCAGATATCTTTATTAGTATTCATCATAACGCTCCGGGCGGCAGAAATAGGGGATGGATAAATTTTACATCAACATACTATCACGCTACCGAATTTGATTACGAGTACGAGCCGATGGAACATGACCTTGCCAGGTTTATTCAACGGGATATTGCTTTCGCAATGGGAAACTCGGGCGGACTCGGTTCATTCGATGGTACTTATTCCGATTACTGGATCTACCCCGGTGCAGGTTTCTCGGTACTGCGGAGAACCGAAATTCCCGCTGTACTTGTTGAGTGTTCTTTCTTTACCCATGACAAGGAAGAGGCAAGACTTCAACTGAAAGAGTTTAACCGTCTGCAGGCTTGGGGAATTTACAAAGGAATAGCTAAATTTTTTAGAACCGGTTTTCCTGAAATTGAATTCGTAGAAAATGAGAGCAGCTTAATTGCAGGAGAAACTAAACTTGTATTCAATTTAGATGATAAAAACGGTATCGATTATCACTCGATCAAAACGTATATCGATTCAATTGAAACAAACTTTATCTACAACCCTGTAGATCAAAAATTAGTTTTGTTAAAAAATGAAATTAAACCCGGTGAACATGAGGTAAGAATAATTTGCGCGAATAACAGAAAAGTTCACGCGTTTCCGTACTCCAGAAAAATTGTGATTAAGTAGAAACGTGAAATGGAAAACGGGAAACGGGAAATGAAATAAGAATCTTAGTGAAAGGTGAAAGGTTAACGGCATAAGGAGGCCATGTCATCCCGAGCGGAGTCGAGGGATGAGCGGATTTACCCCGACTATGTCGGCAGTTGAAGTATGAAAGAACCGAGTTAATTAAAGGAGGCTGTCTCGAATGTATAAAAAACCGTTAAAACGGTTATTAAATGTCGTGTTTTTCGCTCGTATTCCCACGTTTGAAAACGTGGGTTAATGATAAAAACACCATTTGAGACAACCTCTTTAGGGGTGGGTTAATCTTGGTTGGTTTTATAAAATTATAAATTATATCTTTTTATTAAACATTACCCCAAAAATTTAATCTTGACAAACTAATCTTTTTTTTTACATTTTGTTGTGGATATTTTAACAAAGGGAGGGCTTAATGAACGCCGGCATTAAATTTTTAATTATCACCATTCTTACCTTTTCATTTCTAAGCTGCAACACAAACGAACCGGTATCGCCGCCGGAAAAACCGCCGGGTTACCAGGATGAT
>JAENZU010000017.1 GCA_016841125.1 Melioribacter sp.
AATGGTTTGATTGAGCGGGCTTGAGGTATTTAGGGGTGATTATCCATGGCTCGAAAACAGTTATTACTTCATTTTCATTTGTGATTGTTGTAAACTCTTGATTGTAAATTCCCCACGCTGCTTTCATATTCAGCAATGGTGAAAATCTATAATTTAAAGTTAAGCGGGGTTCAAAGAAACCTTCTCCCGCCGTGCCTTTTGCAAGTCTCGTTACATTGAATCTTGTGCCGGCTTCAACTCCAAAATTATCGAACCTGAAAAGTTTATAATTTGCAAAGAATACAATTGAAACGCTGTAAGCACCGAGGTCAACCAGCGCACCTCTTTTGTTTTCGAAAAAAAGCTGGGATCGAATTTCTTTTATTTCAAAACCGGCACCAACTTCATCTTTACTTTCCTGTAAGTAATTGAAATCAGAGCGGATTGTTAAATCACGTATTTCATTTTCTCTCGCTCTTGCTGCGCTTCCGTTTGGGTCAACTTCACCGTTAAATAAACTCCACGAAACGTTGAATTCATAGAAGAGAGGACTATCCGTAACCATTTGAAACCACTTGATACCGAACATTTTATTAGACCACTTAAAATCCTCTTTGGAGGCGTCGGGATTATCAATGTTATCGCCGCTGGCAAATCCGTACACAGAAAATTTTCTTCCTTTTACAATGTCGGGATTTAAATAGTTAACATTAAAAGCGAGATCGTAGAAATCGACAGGAGCATTTTTATCGTTCAGAAACTTTTTTAATATTTGATTCGAATAACTCTTACGCGCACTGATAATAAAAGAGCCGTCGGGTATCGGACCTTCTGCCATAAGTTTCCCGGATAAATAACTTGAACTTGCTCTTCCCCCGAAATTGTACCTGTTGCCTTCTTTTGAATTCATTGCAAGTACCGAGGAGAGCCGACCGCCGTATTTAGTTGGGAAACCTCCTTTATAAAATTCTACACTGTTGATAATTTCAGGATCAATTACACTGAACAATCCTAAGGCATGAAACGGACTGTAAATAGTTGAACCGTTAAATAAAACCAGGTTCTGGTTTGTAGCACCGCCGCGCACATTATATCTGGCGGAAATATCGCTTGAACTTTGCACACCGGAATAATATTGTAAGGATCTAAATATATCAGTTTCAACTCCCTGCGGTCTTATTTCAATATCTCTGATGTTAATTCTTTCCAAACTTACGTCGGTATCTTTTTCGTGTACACCCCTTTCACCAACTTTTTCAATAGTATCCAGTTGGTAGCTTTTGACTTTCAGGTTGATATCCACGTGTGTTATTTTATTTGGGGCAACAAATACGTCAAGTGTCTGTGATTCGTAACCAATGTAGGAGACTATCACGGTGTAATATCTTTGTGCCGGAACTCCAGTCATTATGAAGTAACCGCGGGAATCGGTTGAGGCGCCTTTGTTTAATTCTTGAACCAATACGTTGCAGTAGGGAAGTACTTCGCCCGATTCGGAATCTTTTATCAATCCCCGGATTGTTCCGCGTCCTTGCGGAAAAAGTGTTATTGATAAAATGAGAAATGTTAAAAATGGAAATAAAAATCTATTCATAAACGGAATACAATTAGTAGGCAAAAGTAAAAATCTTTAGGTGGAAGTTAAAGATTGATTAATTGATATTCAAAACCATTATGATTGGAGAAAAAAAATGGTACAATTTGATTAAGCCAATTCTCTTCCGATTACATTCGCAATTGCTTTCAATTCTTTAACGAGTGAAATAAAAGTATCTGGAAGCAGAGCCTGCGGACCGTCCGACAAAGCATTTTTCGGATCATCATGCATTTCGATCATTAAACCGTCTGCGCCTGCAGCTATTGCCGCCCGTGCCATTGGGGGAACTTGATCCCTGAGTCCGGTAGCATGCGAAGGGTCAGCAATAACCGGTAAGTGACTTCGTTTATGTACTACCGGAATTGCAGATAGATCAAACGTATTGCGTGTATATTTTTCAAACGTCCGAATTCCTATTACGCAAAGCATAATGTTCGGATTTCCGCCGGACAATAAATACTCTGCGGACATGAGCCACTCTTCTATTGTTGCCGATAACCCGCGTTTAAGCATAACCGGTTTTTTTGTTTTTCCCAACTCTTTCAGTAATGAAAAGTTCTGCATGTTTCTAGCCCCAACTTGATAGATATCCGAATAATCACCTATCAAATCGATCTGATCCATTTGGATGATCTCGGTAATTACGAGCATTCCATATTTATCTGCGGCAGCTCTCAAATATTTCAATCCAGCTTCACCTAATCCCTGAAATGCATACGGAGAAGAACGTGGTTTGAAAGCCCCGCCGCGTAATATCTTAACACCGGCTTTGGCAACAATTTCGGCATTGCGGTAAATCTGGTCCTCGTTTTCAACAGAACAGGGACCAGCCATTAGTACAATATTATTCCCGCCAATCTCTACATCCTTAATTTTTATGATAGAATCTTCTTCGTGAAAACTTCTGCTGGCTAATTTATAAGGGGCGGTCACTCTGTAAACATCGTAAACTCCCTCTAGTACTTTTATTTTCCGTGTATCAAAATCGGGCTGAACACCAATAGCGCCGATGATAGTGCGCTGCTCACCTTCGGAAACGTGAACTCTAAATCCAAACTCCTCCAGATTTTTTATAATAGATTCTGTTTGAATTTTTGTTGCATTATTTTCTAAAATAACAACCACAATTACCTCGTGTTAGTCGTGAAATTTTTTCTCTCCGGCGGTAATCGCCGCATTAATATGATCTTCTTTTGTAGGTATTGCACACGAATAGTCTTTACTATAAGCGCAGTAAGGATTATAAGCATAATTAAAATCAACTGTGTAAATATGATCGGGGTCTTCCATCTTTTCAAAATTCAAATATCTGCCTACCCCGTAAGTCTCTTTATTTGTTGTTTCATCCGTGAACCAAATACTATAATACTTTTCACCGCTGCTTGTCTGCCCCTGATAAACATTTATTTTATGGGTTTTGTTCTGATAGGGAAAAATCACGTATCCATAACGGACGGAAGTCCTGGTTTCACCTTTAGTGCCGTAAATTGTTACGGTATCCTTCGGGTTATACTCATATAACTTACTTTGAAATTGAAGTTCCGGATTCACATCAAAATAATTTAGCTGATGAAATTCTACTTTGCCTTTTGCATTAAATGGGGAAGCGGGATTCTCTTTCATGTAGTCATTAACTTCAATGCGGTGCTGTTCAACTTTAGCGATGTATGCTTTTGTCTCCGGCGAAAGTTCATCCGCGCAGCCGATAAAGAGATAAACTAAAAAGAGCCCAAACGGTACCATGAAAAATTTATTTTTCATTTTCCTTTTCTTTTAATTTTTTCTGAAGTTCGTTCAATTTATTCAATGCGTCAATTGGTGTTAAAGTGTCTATTGCAATATCATCAATTTCTTTCCGCAGAGCATCATCTTTTATTTCAAATAAGTTGAATTGTAAATCACTTTTTTGTTTGAACTTTTCCAATTTAGCTCGTTTAACTTCAAAAGGAGTTAGTTCCTTACTCTCTAAATTTTGCAGAATTTGTTTAGCGCGATTAGTAACCGTTATCGGTAGTCCCGCCATTTGCGCAACTTGAATGCCGTAACTGAGATCTGCGCCCCCTTTCGAAACCTTGTGCAGGAAAATCACCTTGTCGTCATATTCTCTAACTTCAACTTTGAAATTTTTAATCTTCGGGAATATCGATGCCATCTCATTCAATTCATGGTAATGAGTTGCGAACAAAGTTTTTGCAGATACGTCCGGATTTTCATGCAGGTATTCTGTTATCGCCCATGCTATTGATAATCCGTCGAACGTACTCGTACCTCTGCCTATCTCATCGAGCAGAATTAAACTTTTTGGTGAAGCATTGTTTAGTATGTTTGCAGCTTCCTGCATTTCAACTAGAAAAGTGCTTTCACCGGCGGAGATATTATCACTTGCGCCTACGCGAGTGTAAATTTTATCGATCAAACCGATGTGAGCTCTTTCTGCCGGAACGAATGAACCTATCTGCGCGAGCAGCACAATCAGTCCTATTTGCCTTAGGTAAACCGATTTACCAGACATATTCGGTCCGGTTAAAACAATTATTTGATTTTCCCGGTTATCCAGCGTGCAGCTGTTTGGAGTAAACTTTTCTCCCGGCGGCAGAATGCGTTCAACAACAGGGTGCCTTCCGTTTTCTATTTCCAAAAGATCGGTTTCATCAATTTCGGGTTTTACGTATTGATAAAGTTCGGCACTTTCTGCTAACGATAAATAGCAGTCGAGCATACCGATAAGTCTAGCATTCTCCTGAATTCCTTCGGCTTCCAGCGCCGCGTTATTTCTAACTTCGTTGAATATTTCAGATTCCAGTTGCAAAATATTTTCTTCCGCATTCAGAATTTTATCTTCATACTCTTTCAATTCCGGGGTAATAAATCTTTCGCTGTTTACTAATGTCTGCTTCCGAATATAATTATCCGGCACTTTCGATTTATGAGTATTGCTAATCTCAATATAATATCCGAAAACTCTATTATAACCTACCTTCAGAGAGTTTATCGAGGTTCTTTCCCTTTCGGATTTTTGCAGTTCTGCAATCCAATTTTTAGCATTGGAAGAAAGGTCGCGTAATTCATCAAGTTCCGGACTGTAACCGTAACGGATTACAAATCCGTCTCCGATACTCAAAGGCGGATCATCTGTAATGGCAAGTTCAATTTTTTCAACCAGCGGTTCTAATTCTTTTAGGTGCTCATTAATTCTACTTAAAGAAGGTTTTTCGGATTGGTCAAGCAGCTGTTTTATCAGCGGTATTTTTTTTAGTGAATACTTGATGCTTAGAATTTCACGCGGATTAACTCTACCTGTGCATACTTTTGAAATCAACCGCTCAATGTCCCCAATTTCCTTGAGTTCATTCTTAAGATTTTTACGGAGAGTTTTTTTATTTAATAATTCTTCAACACCCTCCTGCCGTTGGAGGATAGGTCCTAATTTTCTCAGCGGTGCCGATATCCACTTTTTTAGAAGCCTGCCCCCCATTGCGGTTTCTGTCTTATCCAAGATTGAAATAAGCGAACCTTCACGGGCACCTTCCTGCATTGTAAATGTAATCTCCAGATTCCGCTTAGTTGCAAAATCAAGCAGCATATAATCGGAAGGATTGTATTTTGAAATTTTATTTACATGGTTCAAATTGGCTTTTTGAGTTTCCAGCAAGTAATTTAAAACCGAGCCTGCGGCAATTAGTCCTGCCCCCAAATTTTCGACACCAAAACCTTTTAATGATTTGGTTTTAAAATGATTTAGTAGAAGATCTTCAGCAAATTCAATATTAAAAAGCCAGTCATCAATTTTGGTGATACGTGTATTAGGAAGATACTTTTCGATTATTGGTTCAAGTATTCCTTTTTGTTTTTTTGAGACCAATATTTCAGCCGGATTGATCAGACCGAATTGCTGAATCAATTCCTGTTCGTGAACTTCATAAGCATAAAATTCACCGGTCGAAATATCCGAAAATGAAATGCCGGCAATTTCACTCTGCATGTAAATTGAGGCAAGGTAATTATTTTTTTTATGATCGAGAAGTTTATCGGAAAAAGCAACTCCGGGAGTGACAACTTCCGTTACTTCACGTTTTACAATTCCTTTTGCAAGTTTAGGATCTTCAACTTGTTCACAAACGGCAACACGGTAACCGGCTCTAACAAGTTTGGGAAGATAAGTATCAATTGCATGATGCGGGAAGCCTGCTAACGGAACATCGCCTGCGGCTCCGTTGGATCTTCTGGTTAAAGTAATCCCCAAAACTTTAGACGCAGTTTTTGCGTCATCGGAAAAAGTTTCGAAGAAATCACCCACCCGGAAAAGTAAGATAGTATCGGGGTTTTCTCTTTTAATCTTTTCATATTGAGCCATTAAAGGAGTTGCAGACATAGCATCTTAAAAAATGTAAAAACAAAATATAGCTTAATAGCAAAATAATAGCAATTTAAAGTCTATTCAGAAAAGCTAATTAACGCTTTAAAATTAATCAATGGAACCCTGAATCAACATATTTGCAAACTATTGTCTATATTAATAGATTATATTTATAGTAAGTTAAATAATGAAGTAAGGAATAAATGATGAATCTTTTCGAATTAAAATCAATCTACGGTCAAACTAAATTCGATTCAAACCATCCTAAATTTGAATTTCACATTGCAGCCGATTTAAGAAAAAAATATGAAATTGAGAGTGAATTATTTTCAATAACAGGAAACGTTGTTTTTGCAAATTTTGCAGTTGTAAGAGCTTTTGTACAAAAAATAAACAGCAAACGACCTATTGAAAAATATTTGCGAATAGGAGAAGTTAATGCAATTGGGTTACTCGATGAGATTTACCATTTTCTTTTACGCGAATACGAAGTGAATGAAAATCCCGGAGTTATTAAACGTGCACACGAAGCTTTAAGCAAATCTTTGGGAGAAGAAAAACTTAATAAACTTTTTTTCGAATTTATTGAACTCTTTCCTCCTTCGGAAGTTTACAAAGGCAAACTGAGTTCATTCGATTATTTAAATTCCTTCACGGAAGATCGCTCTAATATCGAAATTACATTGGAAGAAATGATACTTCTATATTTCGCAAATTTTAATCCGGCAGCTAAGAATAGTAAAGAATTATTTGATGATAATTACTTCATCAATAAAGAGGTTTATCATAAAGTTATTTCAGAATTGGAAAAATTCTTTTCGAAGGAAAAAACATTTGGTCCGGATAACCAGGATGTGTTCACATTTTTGAAGACCCCGATACTTACAAATCCCGATGATCTTGAGTCGCAATTGGATTTTATCCGTGTAAAATGGAAAGTTCTTATCACCGATAAATTTTCTACCCGGATTTTGACTGGCAAAGACCTAATGAAGGAAGATATCCGTTTCGACACATTCGGCGGCGGCGGTGGAGGAGCGCCCACGGTTGTTCCAAGCTACAAAGGCTCCGTTGAAGATGCCGATAAATTTGCGATCGGAAAATCAGGTCACAAATATGTTTTGGATAGTTATCTCGATTACGAAGAGCCGGAACAGTTTACACCCGATATTGATTGGATGCCGCAGGTAATTGTGATCGCTAAAAATACTTATGTTTGGCTTGATCAACTTTCAAAAAAATACGGCAGACATATTCACCGTTTAGATCAAGTGCCGGATGAAGAGTTGGTTCAATTACGAAGATGGAATTTTACAGGCTTATGGCTGATTGGTATTTGGGAAAGAAGCGCCGCATCGAAAAGGATCAAGCATATTATGGGAAATATTGACGCCGTTGCTTCAGCTTATTCATTGTACGATTATAAAATTGCGGAAGAACTTGGAGGTGAAGAAGCATACGCTGATTTAAATAGAAGAGCCAAAGAAAAAGGATTAAGGCTTGCAAGTGATATGGTTCCGAATCACACCGGTATTTATTCCGATTGGGTGATCAATCATCCTGAATATTTTATTCAATCTTCCTATTCTCCTTTCCCCAATTATAGATTTACCGGCGAGAATCTTTCTCACGATCCGAATATTGAAATTAGAATTGAAGAAGGTTACTATAAACATTCTGACGCTGCCGTTGTCTTTCAAAGAATTGATAAACGGAGCGGGGAAGTAAGTTATATTTATCACGGCAATGACGGCACCAACATGCCGTGGAACGATACCGCTCAATTAGACTTGCTGAAAAAAGAAGTTAGGGAAGCAGTAATCCAAAAGATATTTGAAGTTGCGCGGAGATTTTCAATTATCAGGTTTGATGCAGCCATGACATTGACCAAACGCCACTTCTCACGTTTGTGGTATCCGCAGCCCGGCAGCGGAGGCGACATACCTTCACGCGCCGATCATGCAATGACGAGAGAGGAATTCGACAATTGGTTTCCCGAAGAATTTTGGCGGGAAGTTGTCGACCGCATAAATAATGAGCTGCCCGATACTCTTCTGCTTGCTGAAGCATTCTGGCTGATGGAAGGTTATTTTGTACGCAGTTTGGGAATGCACCGTGTGTACAACTCTGCATTTATGAATATGCTGATGAATGAGGAAAATGAAAAATACCGCGATCTAATCAGCAACACTCTTGAGTTTGAACCGGAAATATTAAAGCGCTATGTTAATTTTATGAGTAACCCCGATGAGGAAACTTCTATCAAGCAATTCGGTACAGGCGATAAATATTTCGGTGTAGCTTCACTAATGGTTACTTTACCGGGATTGCCAATGTTTGCCCACGGTCAAATTGAAGGGTTCAGTGAAAAATACGGAATGGAATATAAACGAGCCTATTACAATGAAACACCTTTAGGCTGGCTTATTGAACGGCATCAAAAAGAAATTTTCCCGCTGATGAGAAAAAGATATATCTTCAGTCAGGTTCAAAATTTTTGGTTTTATGATTTTATTGACGATTACGGTAATCTAAATGAAAATATATTCGCATATTCAAACTCGTCTAATACTGAACATGCTCTGGTTTTTTACAATAATAAATATGAAAGTACCGGCGGAAAGATTTATCAATCCACGCCAAAATTAGTAAGTAAAGAAGGGGATAGTAATAAAGTAACCGCAACTAAATCGTTTACAGAAGCTCTTGGAATCCAAAACAGTTCAAGACATTTCTACACTTTTAAAGAACATTTTTCCGATTTAGAGTTTATCGTTTCTGGCGAAAATTTTGTGAAAAAGGGATTCCGCGTAAACCTTAACGGATTTGAATGTAAAATATTTATGGGCTTCAAAGAAGTTTTCGATCAATCTGGTGAGTACGCCAGGCTTGCATCCAATTTGGGTGAAAGCGGAGTTGCAAGTTTAGACCGAGCACTTGCAGAGCTTAATTTACATCCGGTACATTCAGCTTTTGAAAATATGTTCGACGATAAAATTTTGAAAATTTTTACAGAGAACCTAATTCTTGAGGGTGAAACAGAAAAAGAGGATGAGAATTTTAAGTTTATTTCCAACCGTTATAATTATTTTCTGAATGAAGTTAGAAAGCATTATACCCTGAAAACAAAAACTGCCGACATGACTTCCGATTTCATTAAGAATACCATGGATATTAAAAAACTTAATGATGTGCTTTCGGAATTGATAGATCAAAATGATGTAAAGTTAGCGGCTATTGATCAAACTGTTACTCTATCGAGGAGAAATAATTATCATCATAATTCACTTTTCTTTTTGATGTGGCTGGTTGTCACAAAAACAAAATCATTATTCGAAGATGTAAAAGACCCTGAAAGTCTCATCGATAAACTTCTACTAGCAACACCTGTTAGAAAAGTACTGACGAACATGGGAAGGGGAGAAATCGATATTCGTCATGAAATCACTTTCCTTAATGTGTTACTCGATTACAAAACGGGACTGCTCGATGTTTCTAAAGAGGTAAAGAAATTTGATAAAATAAAAGAAAAGGAAGATCTAAATTTTGCGGAGTTTGCGGTTGCTCAAAAGTCGGGATCTCTGCTTAACTTTTTAACAGACGAATATGTGAAAACATTTCTTGGTGTAAACTATTTTGAAGGTGTTTGGTATTTCAGTAAAGAGAATTTTATTGAAGTGATCAACTGGCTTTTTACTCTAACAATTTTAGAATACATCTCTGGTAGGGAAGATACTTTACCTGAACAGAAACAGATCAAAACAAAAATGGAAAAAGTGAAATCCGAAAAGAAGAGTGAGAACAAAGAATTACATACCCTGATAAAGCAGACTTATATATTTGTTAATCATATTAAGGAGTTGGCCAAAAATTCGGGATATAAACTCGAATCGCTTAAGTCAAATTTTATTTTGAAAGCTGGAACAGAAGAGATTTCTAAATAAAAAAAAGAAACGGCAAGGATTCAGTTTTAGATTAATACTTGCCGTTTACATATTACAGGGGTTTTCAATTTATTTGGAATTGAGTATTCCGTGTTTTATTAAGGATTTAAAATTGGTTTTAATTTTATCTAGCGGGAATTTATCGGGTTCCACAGCCCATTGATTAAGCAGATTTCTGATCGCCCCCAAAATAAAATGCCGGAAAATATCTACATCGATATTGCTGTAGATTGAACCGGACAGTTTCCCTTCTTCAACAATATCTCTACCCAAGTCTAAAAATTTATAATAATATCTACTGAATTGTATCATCTGGTCATTGAGCAATTGTGTTTGTTCGTTCACAAATACTTTTGCTAAATCAATATCGGCTGTAAAATGCTCAAAAAATAATTCAGTCATTTGCTCTATCTTTTGAGGAGAATCAATCGATGTATCTAGTGAAATGGACTTAAACTCGTTGTATAATTTCTTCCATAATTCTTCAAAGATTTGCAGTAAAATATCTTCTTTATTTTTGAAGTAAACATACACGCTGCCGGTAGCTACATTTGCTTCTTCGGCAATTGACGCAACTTTCGATTTATGGTAGCCTACTTTTGCAAATATCCTTGTAGATGCAAGAAGAATATCGTTTCTTTTATCGCCTTCTTTTATTCTCATAATTGAAATCAAATGAATAATGAATCACTATTCAAAATTAAAAAAAACGATTGTTATTTACAATAACCGAAAGTGTAATTATTAGTCTCTTATTGGCGGGTTAATTCTTTAAAAAGAAAAACCCCCAAGAAATCTTGAGGGTTTTAATTTTAGAAAAAAGAGGGATGAGCTAATTACGTTTCGCTTCTTTTTCAATATCTTCTGCAAGGACCTGATTTATTGAATTGGCAGCTCTTCTTCCTTCACCCATTGCAAGGATTACAGTAACCGCACCAAGCACAATATCGCCGCCGGCATAAATTCTATCCACGGTGGTTTTTTGATTTTCGTCAACCTTAATATTTCCCCATTTGTTTACTTCAAGTTCAGGGGTAGTTTGACTTATCAGCGGATTACTGCCGTTCCCAATTGCTACAATAACGGTGTCAACATCTATTGTAAACTCACTCCCGGGAATCACGACCGGGCGGCGTCTGCCTGAATCGTCAGGCTCACCCAATTCGTAACGGAGACATTCCATTGCTTTAACTCTTCCTTTTTCATCGCCGAAAATACGTTTGGCATTCTGCAGAAAATGGAATTCGATGCCTTCTTCCTTTGCGTGTCCGACTTCCTCAACACGTGCCGGCATTTCTTTTTCGGTTCTGCGGTAAACAACATATACTTTTTCGGCGCCTAAACGGACAGCCATTCTGGCAGCATCCATCGCAACGTTTCCGCCGCCCAGAACTGCTACACGTTTCGAATTATAAATCGGAGTATCAGCTTTGCCTTTATCGAAGGCACGCATAAGATTTGCGCGGGTTAAATATTCATTTGCGGAAAATACGCCTACTAAATTTTCACCGTCAATTTTCATGAACATCGGGAGTCCGGCACCTGTACCGACGAATACTGCATCATAGCCGTCTTTGTTCAGTAAGTCCATTAATTTCCGGGTTCTTCCTACAACAAAATTAGTTTTGAATTCAACACCAATTTTGCGGAGTGTATCAATTTCCTGATCGATAATTTCATTCGGCAGACGGAATTCCGGAATGCCGTAACGCATAACCCCGCCCAATTTATGGAAAGCTTCAAAAATAGTTACATGATGACCTTCGCGTCTCACGTCAGCTGCAACAACCAGTCCGGCAGGGCCGCTGCCGACTATTGCTACTTTTTTACCGGTTTCAGGTTTTACTTCAGGGAGTTTGATGTTTCCGGTTGCACGTTCCCAATCGGCTACGAATCTTTCTAATCTGCCGATTGCAACAGCTTTGTCCACATCTTTTAAAGCTTTACCCACAGTACAATTTTGCTGACATTGAACTTCCTGCGGACAAACTCTTCCGCAGATAGAAGGCAGCAGACTTACTTTTTTAATTTCATCGGCAGCCGACTGCATATCTCCATCAGCTATGTGTTTGATGAATCCGGGGATATCTATTAAAACCGGGCAATCTGCAACGCATGTTTTTTTCACACATTGGAGGCATCGCATTGCTTCAAGTTTTGCTTCTTCCATTGTGTATCCCATCGATACTTCATCAAGATTATGCCTACGTGCAAATTCATCCTGTTCGGGCATAAGCTGCGCAGGAATTTTCATTCTGTCTTTTGTTTTTAAGGGTTCTTCTCTATTTATCAAATCTTCCAATAGAAGTTTTGCTTTTTCGTTGATTTCTTCTTTTGTCATATGACTCATTGTGCAGCCTCCAGATCTTTTACTTGCTTGTCGAGTTCGCAGTCGTGTGAAGTAGTTTCAATATCGCGGTATGAATTCAAACGTGAGATCATGTTATCGAAATCAACTTGGTGTCCGTCGAATTCGGGTCCGTCAACACAAACGAATTTTATGTCGTCGCCCACGTTCACACGGCATCCGCCGCACATTCCTGTTCCGTCAACCATAATTGTGTTCAAGGAAACCAATGTGTGAACATCATATGGTCTTGTTGTTTCGGCACAGAATTTCATCATAACTGGAGGGCCGATTGCAATTGCCATATCCGGCTTTGGAGTCAGTTCGCATAGCTCTTTCAATGGTTCCGTAACCAATGCCTTTCTGCCGTAGGAACCATCATCAGTGCAGACAATAAATTCATCGGCAATCTTTTTCATTTCATCTTCCAGAATAAGGAGATCTTTATTTCTTGCGCCAATTATGATAGTTACTTTGTTCCCGGCTTGCTTCATTGCCTGCGCAATCGGGTGAAGCGGAGCCACTCCGATACCGCCGCCAACGCAAACTACCGTGCCGAAGTTATCGATATGAGTAGGTTTACCGAGAGGACCCACGAGCACCGGAATTTCATCCCCTTCATTTAATGCGGCAAGTAATGTTGTTGACTTACCAACAACCTGAAATATTATTGTAATTGAACCTTCTTCGATGTCGGCATCGGCAATAGTGAGAGGAATGCGTTCACCCAAGTCTTCATTTACTTGAAGGATAATGAATTGTCCTGCTTGTCGTTCTTCTGCGATCAGTGGCGCATCCAAGCGCATAAGATATACACTCTCAGAAAGTTTTTTCTTGTGGAGAATTTTACTCATGTTGCTGGCCTTGCATTTTTTGTTTTCAAATTTTTCTCTCTCATAAATAAGATATTATGGAGATTAACATCTGAAAAATATTAAATCTTATTCTTTTAACAAACCCAAATAATTAGAAAAATAAAAAAATATTTGCCACGAATTTCACGAATTGGCACAAATGAAAAATCATTAATGAATCATTTTTATTTTGGAAGAAAAATATAAATCAGCCGCGAAGTCTTATTATCGGATCAGCCCGTATTGTTTGAAAATTAAAATTTCAATATCTTTAATCAATGTTTAATTGGGTGAGGCAAATAATGAAGTGGTTTTTTTCATTATTCTTGTTGTCCTTTAGTTACTCAAAGAACTGTGTAAACGGTATACGAAAATGAAAACATTAAAAAAGATCTTTGCTTTTATGTTGTTGTTATACATACCGGCATTATCGCAGGATTGGCCCACAGCGCCCGAAGTTTGGAGTGAACCGGTTTTATTGGACTCTGTTTTTAATGTACCTTACAAGTGGTTGCAATCCCCATCGCTAACTAAAAATTTAGATACTGTTTACTTAGATATGGGTGAAGGGATTTATTGCTATATAAAGTTAAACGGAAAATGGCAGGATCCAGTAAAATTGAATTCATATATTAATCCAGGCGGTGTTGCTACAAGATACCCATCTATCAGCAAAGATGGGAAAAGACTTTACTTTTCGGGATGGGGTGGATTCGGAGGATGGGATTTATGGTATTCAGATTGGGATGATTCGACAAATGACTGGTCAATAGGAATTAACATGGGTCCTGTCATTAACTCAGAATCTAATGATCTCTATCTTTATGAAGTGAGTAAAGATACAGTTTATGTAACTCAATCAAATCGTCATCCCAACCTATATATAATTGATGATTTTAGCGGCGACTGGGTAAAAGCGGACAGTTTCTGGTATCACCCGATAGGCGGGGCAGAGATGTATGGATTGAGTTTGACGGAAAACAAGAAAAAAATGTATTTCGGAAAGAGGAGGTGGGAAGATGAGTGGGCGATTGATTTATGTGTAACTTATTGGGATACATCAGAGAATTACTGGGGCGATGTTTTTTATCTTAATATTAATACCAAAACCATCCCATGGCAAAATACAACCAAGCGTGGGGGAGAATTCTACCCATGGATATCCCGGAATGGTAAATTTATGGTCTTTTGCTCTAACAGGAATGCGCCCGTGCATCCAGATAGCGCAGATAATACTACAAACCTGTTTATTTCTTATATGTTAATTGACGAAAACGGGGATACAGTAACAACCGTTGATAATAATATCTCACAAATAACAAATTCCTTTTCCTTGCAACAAAACTACCCTAATCCTTTTAATCCAAAGACAAAAATTAAGTTAGTTATCCCTAACGTAGAGACGGGGCATGCCCCGTCTTTACAAACGAAACTTACTGTGTTTGACATGCTCGGCAGAGAAGTTGCAACATTGATCAACAAACCGCTGTCTGCAGGTGCATACGAAGTTGAATTTGACGGATCAAATCTTTCCAGCGGTGTTTATTATTACCGGATACGCACAAGTGATTTTATTAAAACAAAGAAAATGATATTGCTTCGTTAAAAATATTAGCCACAAATTTCACGAATTGACACGAATTGAAAATTATTGAAAATTGGTGCAATTAGTGGCTTCCCATTCTTTATTTTTCCATTTATAAAACAAAGTTTACTTTTTGTTAAAATCTTTTTTAACTTGGACATCGAAACTTAAATTCAAATCACTATTCTTAACTAAATAGGAGAGATGTTGTGGTATTAGCCGTTCCAAAGGAAGTTATGGCGGGCGAAAAACGGGTGGCTATGGTACCGGACTCTGCATCAAAGCTTATCAAAAAAGGTTTCGAGATCCACATCGAAAAAGATGCCGGATACGAAGCCGGATTCACAAACGAACAATATGAAAAAGCCGGAGTGAAGTTAGTTGATGATCTCGAACAACTCTACTCAAATGCAGATATTGTTTTAAAAGTGCAGCGTCCAACCGATCACCCCAAATTAAATAAGCATGAGACGGATTTAATGAAAAAGGGTACACTGCTAATTACTTTTATGTATTCTCTTCATTATTCCCAACTGGCAAAACAATGTGCGGATAAAGGAATAAATGTAATTTCGATGGATCTTATTCCCCGAACCACATTAGCTCAGAAAATGGATGCCTTAAGTTCGCAGGCAAATATTGCGGGATACAAAAGTGTAATTCTGGCAGGAAATCATCTTAAAAAAATATTTCCGCTTATGATGACAGCCGCCGGCACAATTCAGCCATCGCGTGTTGTGATAATGGGCGCGGGTGTTGCCGGACTTCAAGCACTCGGCACCGCCAAGAGATTGGGAGCAATAGTTGAAGTTTCCGATATTCGTCCGGCTGTAAAAGAAGAAGTGCAGAGTCTCGGCGGAAGATTTATTGAAGTTGATACCGACGAAGATATGCAGGATGCCGGCGGTTACGCAAAAGAAGCTTCGGAAGAATTTTTGAAGAAGCAGAAAGAATTATTATTTAAACATATTACCGAAGCAGATATTGTAATAACAACGGCTCTTGTTCCCGGTAAAAAAGCCCCGATTCTTGTAACCGAGGAAATGGTCAAAAATATGCGGCCAGGCTCGGTAGTTTTAGATATGGCCGTAGAATTCGGCGGCAACTGCGAAGTAAGTGAAAAAGATAAAACGGTTGTTAAGCATGGAGTTACAATAATAGGTGAACCAAATCTACCAAGTTTAGTTGCCGTAAATTCTAGCGAAGTTTACTCAAAAAATATTATGGCTCTTTTAGATCACATCGCAAAAGAGGGGAAAGTTGAATTGAACCTCGAAGATGAGATTGTTAAAGGTTCACTGCTTTGTCATGAAGGAAAAGTTTTTAATGAAAGAACGGCAGAATTATTAAAGTAGACAGAATTCAGAATACAGAAAAAGGAAAGGATTGAAAACTGCTCAAGCATTTGAAGATTTAATAGTGTGGCAAAAGGCTCATCAGCTTGTTTTGAATGTTTATATGTTTACTAATTTTTTTCCAAAATCTGAAATTTATGGTTTAACTTCTCAATTGAGAAGAGCTACTGTTTCAATACCATCAAATATTGCCGAAGGATTCAAGAAATCTGGAAGCAAAGATAAACTTAGATTCTACAATATTGCACAAGGTTCGATTGAGGAAGTTAAATACTATTTGATTTTAGTTAATGATTTGGAATACGGAGATTCAGAAAGTTTGAAAATGCAAATTGAAGAGGTGAGTAAACTTCTTCACGCATATTCAAAAAATATTAAGAATTCATTTCACAATTAACTACTGACTACTGACTACTGTATTCCAAGAATTAATTTAGTACTAACAAATAAGGTAAAAAATGGAAAACGTTGATCTTTTAATGCAGTTATATGTTTTCGTGCTGGCGATATTTGTCGGCTTCGAATTGATCACGAAAGTTCCGCCCACACTGCATACACCCTTGATGTCCGGATCGAATGCAATTTCGGGTATCACAATTGTCGGTGCTATTTTAAGTGCCGGGGCTGAGGACTTTACACTAAGTACCATACTTGGTATGATTGCAATAATCTTTGCAACAATAAATGTTGTCGGTGGATTTCTAGTGACCGACAGAATGTTAAAAATGTTCAAAAAGAAGTGAGATAATAAATGCAAATTATTATTGATATAATTTATCTGGTCTCATCCGTATTTTTCATATTCGGAATTAAGAATTTATCATCTCCCAAAACCGCACGGAAAGGAAATTTTTATGCCTCAACCGGCATGCTGCTGGCTATTATTGTTACCTTGCTGGATCAGCATGTTCTAACCTATGAGTGGATCATAATTGGATTCATAGCTGGTGGAGCTATCGGTGCGGTCATGGCGATCAAAGTCCCGATGACGGGAATGCCTCAGATGGTAGGACTTCTCAACGGTTTTGGCGGCGGTGCTTCTGCCCTTGTTGCCGTTGCTGAGTATTACAAAGAAACTCCCGCTTTTCTTCTGGCGAATGTTGACACCTCAATAACTATAATCTTAAGTATCTTAATCGGTTCGATAACTTTCACCGGATCTTTAATTGCATTTGGTAAATTACAGGGAATCGTAACCGGTAAAGTTGTTAAATATACCGGACAGCATCCCCTTAATGCTTTGCTTCTGTTAGCTGTTGTTGCCGGCGGTATATTT
>JAENZU010000654.1 GCA_016841125.1 Melioribacter sp.
GGGTATTCAAATTTTATCTTTAATAGGCGGAATTGCCTCGAGCACTGCGGTAACACTCTCGTTTACTCAGCGGAGTAAAGAAATTGAAAACTATTCCAGAAGCCTGGCAGCCGGTATTGTGCTTGCTTCAACCATTATGTTTCCCAGGGTATTTCTGATACTATTGGTTCTTAATAAAGAGCTTGCGTTTAATTTGTTGCTGCCTGTCGCTATTTTTACAGTTTCGGGAATTTTAGTCAGTCTATTTTTATGGCGCAACTCAAAGACGGAAGATAACGAAGGGATCAAACTTACCAATCCTTTCAAAGTAATGTTTGCAATAAAATTCGGGTTAATATTCGCTTTAGTTCTCTTTATTTCCAGTGCGGCTCAAAACTACTTCGGAGATCACGGAGTTTATTTAACGAGCTTATTTGCCGGTTTGGCGGATGTTGATGCAGTAGTGCTTTCAATGACCGACTTGCTGGGGACATCAATAAATTTAGATGTTGCAGTATCGGCTATATTAATTGCGTTTGGTTCAAATTCAATTGTAAAGATGATTATAGCTTCAATGTTTGGGTCTAAAGATTTAAGAAAATATTCTCTAATCGGATTTTCGGTCTTGATCACTACGATAATTGTGTATGCGTTATTTTCGTTTTTCTAGTTTTTTGATTTTTGTAAAAACCTGCGTGTTCAAACAGTTCTTCTTTTGAATTAAAATCCTTTAAATAATAAACCGAAATTTTATTTCTATTTTTTACAAGCCAGCTCAAAGTAATTTTTATCTGTTCCAAATCTTTCTTTTCAATATTCGGGAATAGGTGGATAGTACCCGAATAGTAATCATCCAGTGCCATTGCAAAAAGATCAGATTCAATTGGGAAATAATCTTTAATAAATACTTTGCTCTGAATTATTAATAAATGATCTTTGGATTCAGGTCCATCCACAACAAGCATAATTTCGCAAGAATTTATTGGTTCCGCTAATATTGAGGTCCGATCCAACTGATTTAACAATAAGTTAATAGAATCTCTAATAGATGCAGCCTCTTCGTATTTTTGATTTTTTGAAAACTCTTTCATTTTGTTGATAAGCCTGTTAACCGCTTCTTGATTTTTACCCGACAAAAATTCATAAACTTTCAGAAGCTCACTTTTATAAATATTTTCATCACTATTTGAGCAGGGGGCTGTGCACCGCTGAATATCGTAAAGGTAGCAGATTTTGGATTTATTAAATTCTTTGTCGGCGCACTCCCGCAGCTCAAAAGATTTGCTGGCTATTTCAATTAAAAATTTTGCGGTATCACGATTATTGTATGGACCAAAATAATCGTTACCGTCAAAATCAAATCCGTTTGAAATAGAAAGATCGGGGAAATCATGTTCCAGTCTAACTTTGATAAAATAATTTTGGCTATATTTTTTAAGCAGCGTGTTAAGTGGCGGTTTGTGTTTCTTTATTAAATCAGCTTCTGCGATAAGAGCGGTTAATTCTGTGGGAGTCACACGGTGTTCCAATCGCGAAGCCGCATTGGCAATTCTTTTGGTTTTCCTAATTGCGTTACTGGAAAAATAATTTTTAACCCGCGTTCTTAAATCTTTAGCTTTCCCAATGTAAATGATTTCATCGTTCGAATTTTTATAAAAATAAACCCCTGGCAGATTTGGAAGCGTTTCGAAATCGTTAGCAATTTTTTTCTTGATTATTCTAAATGACTTTTTGCCGCCGGCAATTCCTTGAAATGCCAGCAGTTCCTCAATTGTATCAAGCCCAAAATCATCCCTCAGGCGTTTGATCATTTTCACCAATAATTTTGCTGTAACGTTTGCATCTCCCAAAGCCCTATGAACATTTTTGTGCCGTATCTTTAACTGGCGTGTTAGATTACCGAGAGATTTACTGGGGAATTCAGGGTATAGTTTTCTTGCCAATTTCAAAGTGCACAAAGCCTGGTTGGCTATCATCTCCCTTTCACTCAATTCCAATTCATTTTTCAAAAATCCTAAATCGAAAGAAAGATTGTGAGCAACAAGAATTGAGTCCCCAATAAAATCTAA
>JAENZU010000655.1 GCA_016841125.1 Melioribacter sp.
TTGAAGATATAAAGGGGGACAAAGAACTTAAAGTTTCAACATTTCCTCAAATTTATGGTATCTCAAAAAGCAGGGGTTTGATAGTATCGCTGGTGATAACATTGATTTTATTCACGCTTTATCCTTTCCTTTTTGAAATTTATAAAATTGAGTATTTTTTAATTGTGATGATAGTTGTAAATACAGCGCTGATTTATTTTCTCAAAAAATTATACGAAGACGTTTCATCTAAAAGTTTGCGAAAACTGAGCGGGCTGCTTAAATTTGTAATGATAGCGGGACTTGCCGCAATCTACTTGGGTGCATCATGAAAAATTTCGATAAAACTTTCTTAAATGATAAAGTAAAACTAATTGCCGGTGTTGACGAAGCGGGCAGAGGTCCGCTTGCGGGTCCGGTGGTTGCCGCAGCCGTTATATTTGATATCGAAACGGAAATTGACGGGATCAACGATTCCAAAAAATTAAGCGAGAAAAGCAGAGAAAGTTTATTTGATCTGATAACGGAAAATGCGTTGTCATATTCAATTGGTATTGTCTCTCACGGTGAGATTGATCAAATAAATATTCTACAGGCTTCTCTGCTGGCGATGAAAAATGCTGTTGGGAGTTTAAACATTCAGCCGGATTTGATTTTGATTGACGGGAACAAATCTTTTGCTTCCGCTATTAAAACAAAAACAATAGTAAAAGGAGATGCAAAATCTTTCTCAATCGCAGCCGCTTCGATTCTTGCAAAAGTTACCCGCGACAGAATAATGAGAAAGGAAGCTATCAGATATCCCTCTTACTCCTGGGTTACAAACAAAGGTTACGGAACTAAAGAACATATTGAAGCGATCAAAAAGTTTGGACCAACACCGATGCACAGAAAGACTTTTCTCAGAAATATATACAGCAAAAGTGAAATACTATTTCTTTTTGGTGAAAAATGAAAAAGGATGATAAGCCTAAAAAAAGTTTCGGCAGCAAGGGGGAGGATCTGGCGTGTGCTTACCTGAAGAAAAATGGCTATGCTATTGTTGAGAGAAATTACCGTTACGGGCACGGTGAAATTGATATCGTGGCGAAGGATGGTGCAACATTAGTATTTATAGAGGTGAAAGCCCGCACCAACTTGGAGTTCGGAAGACCAGAATTTGCCGTAACCAAATCGAAGCAGATGCAGATAAGAAAAATTGCCGAAGCTTATCTTTATGAAAAAGAAATAAAAGATACTGAATGCAGAATGGATGTGGTTGCGATTCTTTTCCTTCGCGGGGGAAAACCGGATATCAATCACATTGTTAATGCATTCTGAATGCAGTGTATCTGTCTGCCGGAAAACATAATAGAAATGCCCCTCCGGAAATACCGCCATATTTGGGCTGGTGGTTCTGTTGATTTGGTATTACAATTTTTCCCTGCAGGGCAAATGAGATTTAATATGTGTCTCCTCTTAATTCACCAGAAATTTTTCAGCCCAATTTTTGGAAGAAGTGTTATTATTTTTTGTACTTCAAATCGAACACGTAAATTTTTTCTGTATTATCTGAGACAATGTAAACACGGTTATTCTTTTTGTCGACGGCGAGACCTTCCATTTGCGGAATTTCTAATTTAACATTTTGTTTTACTGTCCCCGCTGTATCGCAGACGTAAATCCCAACACTTTCATCGCTTAAAATCCAAAGGTTGTTCAATTCGCTATCGTAAAAAATGGCTGAATAATCTTTTGCAAACTTCAACTCGTGCCGGTTGAGGATATTAAAATCCTTGTCGCACTTTAGTAATAATCCGGGGCTCTTTTCGTTGAGCAGGTAAAAAATTTGATTGTCGGGATCATAAGCAATTCCCTCCAAACCGGAATTCGGCTTTCCTTTCAGATCAAATTTATGACGCGTAATTTCTTTCACGTCAGTTTTCTGTATAACCGCCTCTCTAGTACGCTCCAATATTACCGCAACATTATTTTCATCAATTACTGTGAACCCTTCAAGATCATTACCCTTAACAGGAAATTCACTTTTGAGTTTACCATCAAAATCTAAAAGA
>JAENZU010000656.1 GCA_016841125.1 Melioribacter sp.
TGATGCATTTGATGAAGAGAAAGAAAAAGCTGAATCTCATACGGAAAAAGAAGAATCTTCAAAAGAAGATAGCTCTTCCTTTCTGCGTATGATGATGGATTAAAAAATAATATAATATCTTCCGGCTGTAAAAGATTTCTACTTGTTGTGGTAGATAAGTAGAAAACCTTTCTTTGGTGAAATCTTTGCAGCCTTTTTTATTTTAAATAATGCGGTAAGATTAAGAAAAATTTTATTATTTTTATCATCTTTACATTTTAAATTTTGAAAGGAAGTTTTTTGCGAAGATTATCACTCATATTAATTATGTTATTTTTTACTTCATATAGCTACGCTCAGTATGAGCAGGTTGGATGGGTATCAAAATTTGGAATAGCCGGCGGTTTAACTCCTACCTGGATTGTACCTAATTTAGATGACATTAATAGTAAACTTCCTGCCTTCGGAGTAGATAAGCTGCCTACCTCGGGTACATTTGCCCTCGGAGGTGCAGGATACGCCTATGTTCTTTTCATAGATAATTTAAGAATCGGCGGTTTAGGTTTCGGAGGATCTGTTTCGGAAGAATCAATTAAAGATGGATTCAATAAGGAAACATCTTACTCTTATGGAATAGGTGCTCTGACATTAGAATATACCCTTCCGTTTGTTAAAGGTTTTGCCGTATCGGTTGGAACATTGATAGGTGCTGGCTCAGTCGAGATTGAACTGCATCAAACTAAAGGTATATTAGATTGGAATAATATATGGAACGAAGTTTCCGATTCGAGCCGATCGACTCAAAATATAAGCAGGTCACTTAAAAATGGCTTTTTTACCGTGGCTCCTACCATTAACATTGATATTCCGCTTAATCGTTTTATTGCGTTTAGAGTTGGCGGAGGTTATATATTTTCTATCGGAAACGAGTGGAAAGTTGCAAACGAGCAGAGTTTGACAAACGTGCCCTCAAGTTTAAATGGTGATTCGTTTTTTATTCAGACAGGTGTTTTTCTTGGATTTTTTGCTTTTTAGGAGGAGTTGTTGAAAAATATTTTGGTGACCGGTGCCGCCGGTTTTATTGGCAGTAACTACATTAATTATATCCTCAATGAGAGAGATGGCGTATCAATTGTTAATCTTGACAAACTTACCTATGCCGGCAATTTAGAAAATTTGAAGAATGTAGAAGGTAAAAGTAATTATCACTTCATCCGCGGAGATATCACAAATACAGAACTGGTTGATTATATTTTTCAAAAATTCAATATCGATCACGTTGTAAATTTTGCAGCAGAATCGCACGTTGATAGAAGTATTTTGGGCTCGGAAGTTTTTTTCCAAACCAATGTAATTGGAACGAATGTTTTACTTGAAGCCTCCCGCAGATACGAAATTAAAAAGTTTTTACAAGTATCTACCGATGAAGTTTACGGAAGTTTAGGTCCGGAAGGATTCTTTACAGAGAAAACTCCACTTTCCCCGAACAGCCCATATTCATCGAGTAAAGCCTCCGCGGATTTAATGGCTCTTTCGTTTCACCACACTTATGGTTTGCCGGTTGTTATAACACGCTGTTCAAATAATTACGGTCCGTATCAATTTCCTGAAAAACTAATTCCTTTAATGATCATCAATGCTATGCATAATAAAAAGCTGCCTGTTTACGGCGACGGACTGAATGTTAGAGATTGGATCTACGTTGTTGATCATAATATTGCGATTGATACTGTTTTGGAAAAAGGAAAAAGCGGAGAAGTGTATAACATCGGCGCCGAGCAGGAAATGACAAACATTGAAATAATTAAATTGATACTAAATATTCTCGGCAAATCTGAAGACTTAATTGAATTTGTTAAAGACCGGCTGGGTCACGATAGAAGATATGCGATTGATGCCGCAAAGTTGAAAACCGAATTAAACTGGAAACCGAAATATAAATTTGAACAAGCAATAGTTGAAACAGTTGAATGGTATCAACAAAACAAAGGTTGGTGGGAGAGGATACTAAATCAAGATTATCTACAATACTACAAAAAGCAATATGGAA
>JAENZU010000657.1 GCA_016841125.1 Melioribacter sp.
GCTGAAGATTTTTTTGAATTAAATCCGATTGGGTAGAAAGTGAAAGGTTATCAATATTAGAATATTGGTCAATTAAAAATCTGAGATCATCATTGGCTTTCAGCAAAACTACTATTTGTTTATAATCATTCAATGCTTTAAGATTATTTATTTCAGGAACAATATTTTCCGCTCTTCTGTAGCCCGCTTCTCTTGCAAACAGATCACGCGATGCAAAATCAATTTCCCTGTTTAACTTCTGCGCAATATTATATGCGCTGTATTTAGGAATATTAGCCGCTCTCGAACGGGGTAAAATATCCCTAATTGCTCCAACCTTTTTAAGAACCTGAGGATAAAAATAATTAGGCGGCCAGTTACCGGTTTTTTTGAACATATCATCAATTTCATCTTTCTGCGTCCGCACAAGCCGCAGTGAATTAACTTCCTGATTAAATGTTCTTACGAAATTTGATAAGTCTCTAAAATCTTTGGGGACACTCCCCTTAGTTAAACTGAAAAGATCTTCAATATTCTGAAGTTCATCTTCAAATATTATCGGGTTTAGATTATTTAGATTTCTCAATTCAGCATCATAGTAAGGAACAACCTTATCCAGCCTGCTTGAAAACGATGCAGTAGCCCTTTCAACAATCGGGAAGGGATAACTGCTGCTGTTGCGCATGAATTCAACAAAGTCGCCGGTATTGCTTACGAATTCTGCGATGTTATCTCCCGATTCCTGCTCGAGTTTAAATACTTTAAGCACTGATGCAAATTTGTTTTGAAATTCTAATTCTTCATTAAATTCATTTTTCAGTTTAGTATAATTACTGTATCCTTCATCACTTTTTGAAAGTGAAGCCGGAAAGATCGATTCAAGATCAATCAGCCCTGTCTCCATTTCTTTGAGTCTGCCGGATTTTGAATTTACATAAGCCAGCTCACGCGAAAAATTAACCGAAGAGAGGTCGAAGTTTTTATCCATTTTGTTGTAAAGATCACGCGGCACTTTGTTCTCGGCAAGTATCTTAGAATATTTATCGTATTTATTTTCAAATTTAAATCTCCAAACCGGAACATACCTGTACTGCAAATTTAACAGCATATCTTCGGCTGTTCTTTCAATAACCCAATGGTAAACCGGCGCGCTGGCAGCAATTGGATAAACGATCAAAGAATCGGAACTTTGCTCTGCATCATTTATCTTAACAAAATTATCTTCTCCGTCATCAAAATTTGATGTTAAAAACGAAGTGAGTTTGTCTTTCTTGGCACTATTTAGAACCAAATAAAAATCGGATTTTTCAGGCTTAGGAAATTTGATGTAATATTTGTCGTCTTTGTCCAGTTCGAAATTTTCATCATCGTCTTTTAACTCAATGTAGCCGTCCTCTTTCGGGTCAACAGGAGGCTGCGGATCAAGCTCGGTATATGCAGAACAGCCTGCGAAAATCAAAAACATAAGGAAAATAAATACCTTTTTCATTTATCAACTCCATAAAATTAAATTTGCTTTTTCAAACATTCATTTCAGATATTTTGTGCAGAGAGTAAAATTCTACAATTTTATTTAAGTTACATAAATTTTAGACGATTGGAAAATATAATAGATGCATACGTTCTGCTAATGTAATTTAACTCCCTTTTCTACAGCTTTTAGCAGCGAACCGTCTTTGACCATAGCCGAAATTTTATCGATTGCTATGTGCATTATTCTATCGCTTTCGAATGAGGGAACTACCTCGCGTATTTTATTCATTACGATTGTTGTACCAGCGCCGCACTTAAGAGGTTTCAAAAATTCAACACCCTGTGCCGCCGTTAACAATTCGATTGATAATACATTCTGAACATTTTTCAGAACCTGGTAACATTTACGTGCGGAAATTGATCCCATTGAGTTGTGATCTTCCTGATTTGCAGAGGTGGGTATTGAATCGACTGAAGCTGGGTGACAGAGCACTTTATTTTCCGACACCAAACTTGCGGCAGTGTATTGAGCTATCATCAAACCGGAATTGATACCCCCTTCTTTAACCAAAAAGC
>JAENZU010000658.1 GCA_016841125.1 Melioribacter sp.
TCATTTAAAACCGGGAAAGATTTTGAAATGTTCAAATTTAAAGGAATTGAAAACTCTCCAAAGTATAGTGAAATTGCCGGGGATACAATTCCATTTTACACCGGTAAAAAAATTACTTTGGAAATACCTTACTATAATAGAACGGAAGTGACGGCTTCGGTAACTGCTCCCGCGGGATATCTAATTCCCCAGGAATGGTTTGAGTTGGTTGATATATTAAAACTCCACGGCATAGAAGTTACTAGGCTAGAGACCGATCAAAAATTCTCTGTTGAAAAACTAAAATTCAGAAATGTTAATTTTGCCGAAACACCTTACGAGGGAAGATTTAGAGTCGGTTTTGAATATGATACTTTAACGGATACTTTACTGGTTTCAAAAGGAACATTTTATATTGATGTACAACAAAGAAGCATTGGATTGATTCTACATTTACTTGAACCTGATGCACCCGATTCATTTGTGAAGTGGGGATTCCTAAACTCAATTTTCGAATACAAGGAATATTTTGAATTTTATTCGATGGAACCGATCGCAGAAAAAATGGCGAAAGATGATGTCGAACTTTACAAAGAGTTTACCAAACGATTAAATGAAGATGAAAAATTTAAGAATAGTCCCCGTGCTCGCTTGAATTTCTTTTACGAGAGATCAAACTATTACGATGAAAAATATATGATGTACCCAATACTAAGAGTTGTAAAAGAAATAGAATGATTGAGTTTAAATCTGTCAATAAAAAATTTGGGAATCTTCATGCGCTGAAAAATATTAACTTAATCGCGCAAAGGGGTAAAACTACTGTCCTGTTAGGGCAAAGCGGGTGTGGTAAATCTACGCTTATTAGAATTATTGCGGGACTGCTTGAAGCAGACAGCGGCAGTGTGTCAGTCAATGAAACTAAAGTGAATCAAAATTCGGTTCAATCAATCCGGAGAAAATTGGGTTACGTAATTCAGGACGGAGGTCTATTTCCGCACTTAACTGCAAATGAAAATATCTCATTGGCTGCAACTCAATTTGGTGTTAGTGAAGAAAAGATCAACCAAAAAATTTTAGAGCTTGTTGAGTTGAGTAAATTTCCGGAGGATAGATTAAACAAATATCCTGCTCAGCTTTCAGGAGGTCAGAAACAGCGTGTAAGTTTAATGAGAGCATTAATGCTTGACCCTGAAATTTTACTGCTTGATGAACCGCTCGGCGCACTTGATCCTTTGATAAGGTTTGATCTTCAAAATGATCTTAAAGAAATTTTTACCGAGCTTAAAAAGACGGTCATACTTGTTACACACGATCTCTTGGAAGCTGCATTTTTTGCCGATTGGGTTGTGTTAATGAAGGATGGAGAAATTGTTCAGCAGGGGAATATTAATGATTTGATAGAAAACCCAATTGACAGTTTCGTTACAAAATTTATTAAAGCCCAAAGATCGGCAGTGATCGGAAAATGAAAGTAACAAAAATATATACATTTTTATTTTTACTGCTGATGCTATTAATTACTGGCTGCGGCAGCATGTCAAGCGAAAAACCGGTCCTTGTCGGCTCAAAGAAATTTACTGAATCTGTTGTACTTGGGGAGTTGGTAACTCAATTATTAACGGCAAACAAAATTAATGCGGTTCATCAATCCGAATTGGGCGGCACAAGAGTTCTGTGGAGTGCGCTCCTGAAAGGGGATATCGATATTTATCCAGATTATACCGGAACGATAATTCAAGAATTATTATCGAATGAAACTATTACAAATTTCGCCGAGCTCAGAAAATCACTGCTGGCAAAGGGGATTGCAGTTACTGAACCTTTAGGATTCAATAACACTTATGCGCTGGGTATGCTGAAATCTAAAGCGGATAAATTAGGAATTACAAAAATTTCAGATTTAAATGATCATCCCGAATTACAAATCAGTTTCACCAATGAGTTTATGGATAGAAAAGACGGATACCCCGGCTTGCGTGATAAATACGGTTTGATTCAAAAAAATATTAAAGGTATCGATCATGATCTTGCCTACAAAG
>JAENZU010000659.1 GCA_016841125.1 Melioribacter sp.
ATTCGATAACTACGAAGTTGAACACGCCTTTTCTACAATTGGCAAACGAATTATGCTTTTAAATGCCCGGCAAATAGAACAAGCTCTAGGTAAAGAGAAAATTATTCTTCTTGCTATTGAGGATATTACCGAACGTAAAGAAGTAGAAGCCGGATTGGAAAAAACACGTAAAGAACTAGCTGTAATTAAAATAACTGCCGATGAAGTAAGTGAACTTGCCGAAAACATAATCGACACAATACGTAAACCGTTACTTGTCCTGGATCAAGATTTAAGAGTAGTAAAAGCTAGCCGCTCCTTCTATGAATATTTCAATGCAACAAGCGATGAAATCATTGGATCACTTATCTATGATCTCGGGAATCATCAGTGGAATATCCCGCAACTTAGAGAGCTGCTTGAAGCAATTCTCCCTAATAAAAAAACAATCGACAACTTCGAAGTTGTGCACGACTTTTCTACAATCGGCAAAAGGACCATGCTATTGAATGCCCAGCAAATTGAAAGAACTCTTGGAAAAGAGAAAATTATTCTACTTTCTTTTGAAGACATTACCGAGCGTAAGCAGTCGGAATTAATTATTCGGCAACAAAATCAACTATATAAAGAACAAAACGCAACGAAAGACAAATTTTTTTCTATTATAGCGCACGATCTAAAAAGTCCATTCCAGAGCTTTTTAGGTATGACAGAAATAATGGCGGAAAACACTGAAGGATTTTCTCGGGCTGAATTTGTGGAACGCAGCAAATCGCTAAACGAATCTGCCCGCCATCTTTATAAACTTTTAGAAAATCTATTGGAGTGGGCGCAAGTGCAGAAAGGATCAATAAGTTATGTTCCTAAAGAAATAAGTTTATCTACTACCATTTCACAAAATATTGAGATAATTAATCAAAGAGCTTTACAAAAAGGTATTACTATTATTAATGAAGTACCTGAGACACAAACAGTTTTTGCAGACCAAAAAATGATAGATACAGTACTTAGAAACCTTCTTTCTAATGCGGTTAAATTCACAAGAGCGGGCGGCAAGGCTGTTGTCAAATCCACACAATCAAATAACGGCACAATTAAAGTGTCTATTGCGGATAATGGTATTGGAATAAATGAAAAAGATGTTCAGAGGCTTTTCAAGACTGAGGAAAAAATCAGTACGCAAGGAACTGATGGTGAAACCAGTACCGGATTGGGTTTATTATTATGTAAGGAATTCATTGAAATGCACGGCGGAAAAATTTGGGTGGAGAGTGAAATAAATAAGGGGAGTATCTTTTATTTCACAATTCCTGCGTCATCATTAATCCCTGCCATTAACGAAAATGTAATTGACGGTTGACCTATAAGATGTAGTTACTTTTTAATCTGGTTCCCTTTCGTAAATAAGTTATTCTTAATTGCTTCGCACAACCAAAAGATGTAGTCCTTCTTTCATCCCTTTGCTCTATTTCTAAGTCTTTCAATTAAGTCTATATTTGAATAGTAATCAGAGAACTAAATTTTTTCTTAATCAAAAATTAAAAGGTCGTATGCTATGAATATTTTTACAAATTGTTTCAAAATTTACTTATCAAAAGGAGCAAGTTTACTTCTTTTGATAATGATCCTTATTTTATTTTTACCGAAAGTTACAGAATCTCAAACACTTGCCACAGTAAATTTAGGCACTTCCGGAGATTATGTCATACTGGCTAAAACAGGAATCTCAACCTCAGGCACCACATCAATTTTAGGAAACATCGGAATTAGCCCGGCTTCGGCAACTTACATTACCGGGTTTGGATTAATTATGGACCCATCTGGCACTTTCTCACAATCCTCTTTGATAACCGGGAAAGTTTATGCCTCAGATTATACCAGCCCGACACCTTCTCAAATGACTACAGCCATTGGTGATATGGAAACAGCTGCTACTGATGCAGCAAACAGAACCCTTCCGGATTTTACTGAATTATACGCAGGTGATCTAACCGGACAAACATTAAAACCAGGCCTCTACAAATGGGGAACAAATGTTTTAA
>JAENZU010000660.1 GCA_016841125.1 Melioribacter sp.
GAAATATTCGGTGACAGTCTTAATAAACTAACCGGGGAAATAGAAACTGCAAAAGAAATTTCATGCAAATCCAAAAATTCAAAATGACTTCAAATAAAGAATTCTATAATTCCCTATCATCAGAATATGATGAGATGATCGACATCAGATCATCGATTGAAAATAAGGGGAAATTACTTGCCGGTTTCATAAAGAAAGATGATAAGGTTGCGGATGTTGGCTGCGGCATCGGTATCGATTCAATTACCGCATCAAAATTGGGTGCCGTAGTCGATGCTTTTGACCCGTCAGAAAAAATGATAGCACAGGCAAAAAATAATGCAAAACTATTTGATGTAAAATTCAGCGCTTACAATTATTCTGCATCAGAAATTCCGGACATATTTTTCGGAAAATATGACCTCGTAATAAGCCTCGGCAATACATTTGCCAACATCCCCAATATTGAATTCGACAAAAGCCTGGTTAATCTTGTAAAATTAATAAAACCGGGCGGTAAAATTATTATTCACCTTTTAAACTATTCCAAGATATTAAGGGATAAGGAACGAATCGTAAATATTACAGGTAAAGGGAAATTTCAATTTGTAAGGTTTTATGATTTTGCAGAGTCAGAATTGCAATTCAATATTTTGAGATTTGAAAAAGAAAATCTATCAAATTATAGATTATTGAGCACCAATATTTACCCTTATACATTTGAAGACTTCGCAAGTAAAATAGAGCAAATTAGAGATGTTAGTATTGAAGTTTTTGGCACTCTGAAGTTAGAAAAGTATAAACCAAATGATTCAAAAAATTTAGTTGCGATAATTTCGAAACAATAAAATTACAAACTGATAATTTTTTTTACCGTCTTTTCCTTTAATTGCTCCAACGTCTCCGTGGACAACATTTTGTAAGCTTCATCGCGCAGCTTACCCCATTTATCATGAACAGGACAAGGTTCCTCTTTAGAGCAGCCGGGGAAACCCAAAACACAATTATTAAAAACGGCTAACCCGTCAATTGCTTCAACAATATCAATCAGTTTAATATTGCTTGGTCTTTTCGCTAAATAAAATCCGCCGTTCTTCCCTTTTTTAGACCCTACAATACCGCTTTCGGTTAATATCTGCAGCATCTTTGCAACAAATTCTTTGGGGACTTTCATCTCTTTGGAGATATCGGAGGCGGTGTAAATTGTTTTATCTTTTTTTATTGATAAGAATAATACTGCCTGAAGTGCGAGTTCACATTTTTTGGAAAAAATTACCGTCATTTTTTTCACTTATTATAAAGAAACAAAATACGAGTTTTTATAATAAGTTTCGAAAAAATTATTGTTCTTTAAAAGATTTCTCTTTTAGACGGGTATTTTGAATTTGATGAACAATTCTTCCGGTAAAAAACTCGGAGGGTCTTAAAAGAGCAATGCCGTACTCAATGACTATTCTGCCTTGCTTAATATCATCAGCGGTCATTGTGGTACCCAATCCGGTTTTCACAAAATATGCATGTTCAGGTTTAAGCCCCTGCAGCATACCAATTTTGTATTTTTCATTAAGATAATCCTGAACCGTCTTAGAAACCTTAAGCCAGGTCTCAGAATTATTAGGTTCAAACATTACCCAAAGCGTTCCGCGAAAAATTGATTTTTCAATTATCATTACCGAGCGTTGTATCGGTATATATTTCATTTGCGGGTCATTACCCATTAAAGTTCTGGCACCCCAAATAACACGCCCTGTTTTAGCAAATTCACGGATAGGGTTAACCGACTTTCCGCCGGCTGAATCTACGTAGAGAAACTGCTGCTCTGAAATACCAATATCCTTTACTACACCTTCCACATTTTTTAAAGTAATATTTGCCGGCGCACGCCAATACCCTTTTAATTTATCCGTTAGGGCATAGGCACCACAAACCGCACCGCTTGGGGGTAGTGTGACTATTGAGTTTTTTATTTTATCTTTAACATCTTTATATACCGGCATTCCGTTTTCTAAAAATCTTTCTTCACGCAAGGCTTCATTACTT
>JAENZU010000661.1 GCA_016841125.1 Melioribacter sp.
AAAAACAAAAGAAGAACGAAGATGTGAAATATCCGGATTATAATACTTTTCGAAAAGAGCAGGAACAGCCCGATCCTTATTTACTCTTTACCATTTCTGATGAAGCAGGTAATGTGGTGCGCAGAATAAAGAAAGATATTTCTAAAGGCGTGAACAGAGTAGTTTGGGATTTCCGTTACGATACTCCTCAGCCTGTTTCGATGGAACCTTACGACGACTCTGTTCCGTGGAATGAACCGGACAGAGGTTATATGGCGGTGCCTGGCAAATACAAAGTTACACTCAGCAATTTTATTGATGGGGAATTTACTCAAATAGCAGGTCCGGAAGAATTTGTTTGTAAGCCTCTTGGCAATGCAACCTTACCGGCAGCAGATAAACAAGAGTTGTACAAATTCAATAAAAAGGTTGCCGAGTTAACCCGCGCTATTGCCGGTATGGATTCATACCGCAAGGAATTGGACAAAAAATTACCCTACTTGAAAAAAGCTGTTTTTGAATCTCCAAACTTACCTGCCGATACTTATACTAAAATTCTAGATATTGAATTGGAATTGGAAGCATTTAACCGCGACCTAAACGGTGACAGACTTAAAGCAAGATACGAGGGCGGAGTTCCAACAGCTGTTAAAGATAGAGTTGATTTAATTACTTATGCTCTTTGGACTACAACCGCTGCACCGACTAACACATTCATCAAATCTTATGAAGTGGCGGCAAACGAGTTTGACGGATTGGCTAATAGACTTAAAACAATTGACGCTAATATTAAATCAATTGAGAGCACATTAGATAATTATGCTGCCCCTTACACCCCGGGAAGATTTCCCAAATGGAAAAATAATTAGTGTAAACCTAATGTCTGAAAATTATTACTTAATCAGCCCGTTCAGCAACGGGCTTTTATTTAAAATATTATGAAGAAACTTATAAGAACCAATTTTAATTTCAGGGATTAAAATGTATAGAAAAATTGAAGATTTTATTAAAGATTGGAAAGCTGAAGAGGAATTTACTCTCAAACTATTTGGAAGTATTGAGGATGAACATCTTTTAATAAAGGCGTCGGATAACACCAGAAGTCTTGGTCGATTGGCTTGGCACATTACTCAGATGATAACAGAAATGAATCATAAAACGGGATTGTTGAGTGAGGATGCTTTGGATGGAAAACCAATTCCTAAAACAATGAACGAAATAATAGACATTTACAAAAAGTATTCCGATATACTTGTAAAGGAATTGACCGATAATTGGAGTGATGAGGATTTAACCAGTTCTATTGAATTATACGGACAAACTTTTGAAAAAAGAAAAGTCTTATCAATGCTGCTCAAACATCAAATTCATCACCGTGCGCAAATGACAATTGTGATGAGACTGCAGGGTTTGCAAGTTCTCGGAATTTACGGTCCATCAAAAGAAGAATGGACAAAATTTGGAATGGAGCCGCATGAGTAGAATCTATTTTTATTACTCTTAATTGGAGTGTTTTTAAAAAGAGTATTTTTAGAGAAAATTATTCAGAAGTTTAACAACTATAGAGATAGAAAAATCCCTATCCCGATATTGTTTTTTCCGACCAGTGGATAGGCGTTCAGTAAATTAATGGCTTTCCCATTATTTGTATCATCGTTTTCATGAAGCGAAGTAAAAAATTTTCCGATGCTGTAACCAAGTACGGCACCAACAAAAGTGTCGGTAAACCAATGATTATCTGTATAGATTCTTTGATAAACTGTAAGGGCAGCCAGTCCGTAAAGCCCAATTGAAGCATAAATATTATCAATTCTTTCAGATAATACCGTTGAAACTGTAAATGCAATTATTGTATGACCTGAAGGGAGAGAATTAAAGTCATTATTTGAATTGAAGGGCTTAAAAAAAATATTCCCATTATCCTTGTATGGTCTGCTTCTACCGATCAATATTTTTAATATCTGAACGGTGATACCTGAAGCAGCAAGAGCTTCTAATAGTATTCTTCTGTTAATCCTAGTATT
>JAENZU010000018.1 GCA_016841125.1 Melioribacter sp.
GAAGTGAAAAAGCAGGAAATGCAAGATCAAAGAAAATTGATGGATGCAAACAGAATGAAGTTTGAGGATGAATTGAAAGCACTTTTAACGGATGATCAGAAAGAAAAATTTGATGAGTTTATGAAAAATCATCAACCGCCTCAGAATAAAATGAATAATCAAAAGAGAAAATAAAAAATTGTAATATTATTTGGAGAAGACAATGAAAAGATATAATTCAGCATTCCGAAGAATATTTATAATAGTGTTTTTCTTTTCGACTGTTATAATGTTCGCTCAATCATACAAAATTGTAGATACGGGACAGAATGATTTTTACAACAATACTTCGGTTATCACTGCCCCCAATTCAGGTGACGCATTTTACGGACAAGATGCTCAGTACATCGGTAATCAACCTTCATACACAGATAATGGCGACGGAACAGTCACAGATAACGTTACAGGATTAATGTGGCAGAAATCTTTTATAACTCTTAACTGGGGCGATTCGGAATCCGAAGCTGCTTCTGCCAACACCGGTGGTTACACAGACTGGCGGGTCCCGACAATTAAAGAATTATATTCGTTAATATTATTTACAGGAAATCAAGGAACAGGAAATCCCTCCTCAACAAGTCCGCCGGTGGATGCTGTTCCATTTATTGATACTGATGTTTTCGAATTTGAATATGGACAAGTTGCACGCTACATCGACGCGCAATATGTCACAAGTACAGTTTACACTTCAACAACAATGAATGGCAATCCAACCTTTTTTGGAGTTAATTTTGCCGACGGAAGAATTAAAGGTTATCCCCAAGTTCGCCCGGAGGGAGTTCCCTATTACGCTCGTTTTGTTAGAGGCGGCAGCAATTACGGTGAAAATAATTTTACAGATAATGGCGATAATACAATTACGGATTTTGCAACCGAATTGATGTGGACTAAGCTAGACAGCGGTGATGAGATTTTCACCTCTCTGTTTTCAAATTACACATATGAAGATGGTTCATTAAATTGGGCGGAGGCTCTTGATTTTGCGGAAAATATATCTTTTGCCGGTCATGATGATTGGAGGCTGCCCAATGCTAAAGAACTTCAAAGCATATTAGATTATTCAAAATCTCCTGATGCAACAAACTCGCCGGCAATAAATGATTTTTTTGAGTCTACTCCAATAGTCAATGAAGCGGGACAGCCTGATTATCCCTCTTACTGGGCTTCAACCACCTTTAACCCGGGGCGCGATGCAGTGGTAATATTTTTCGGGAGAGCTTTAGGTTATATGGATTTTGGATCGGGAAGCCAATTCTATGATGTGCACGGTGCCGGTGCTCAAAGGACTGATCCTAAAGTTGGTGAACCCTCTTACGGGTTTGGTCCCCAAGGTGATGTGAGAAGAGTTTACAATTATGTCAGATTAGTTAGAGATACTGATTCACCAACTTCTGTCGGGGATGAAAATAATAATACACCGGATAGTTTTGAGCTGGAGCAGAATTATCCTAATCCTTTTAACCCAACCACAAAAATAAAATTTTCAATTCCAACCTCTCCCCAAACCCCTCTCCTTAGTAAGGAGAGGGGCAGGGGGGAGATCGTTATAATAAAAGTATACGATCTTCTCGGCTGCGAAGTTGCTAAACTAATCAACCAGCCAATGGCTGCCGGTACTCATGAAATTGAATTTGACGCATCAAATCTGCCAAGCGGGATGTACTTTTACAGACTAAATGTTGGAGATAAATTTAATTCAGTAAAAAAGATGATGCTGCTGAAATGACGAGTCTAAGATTAAGACTGTATTTCTATGTTAAGTTAGTAACTCACGTTACGCAAAATCTTGAAAACAGCCTGTCATTCCCGCATGTTAAAAGCGGGAATCTCTCCAATAGATGCCCGATTATCCCGACTCGTCGGGACGGGCATGACACATGCGTAAGGTGACTTAGTAAGTTATTTTTGGACCTTGGGGAGTTAGAAATTATTAAATGTATTGAATCATAATTTGAGCGGACACTTAAATTCCCAATCCACCAAACCAAAACCCCGAAGGGGTGAAATTACTATAAAGTACAAGGTAAGTTTGGGCAAACTCCGAAGGAGTGAAATTGTAGTTCTGCACTTTTTATGAAACTACTAAAAGAAATCTTGAATAATGAATAACGAATCACGAATCTTGATTTAAAAATCCAAATTATGATTATGGGCAGTTCCAATCCCGAAGGTGTGAAATTTTCTGCAAACTTTTTTTAACCTTTTCTTTGAGTAAAAGATTACTATCTTTCCCAAAAAAAAGAGCAGAGGTCTTAAAGTGAAGCGCCTTTTGATAATCTTGTTATGTCCATCATTCTTGTTTGCACAGCCGACAACAATTAATCATTCGCCCAATAAAAATTCGATTGCCGAAAATCGTAATCCGAATATCTCAATTGAATTTAGTGAATCAATTTTGCCAGCTTCAATTAATGATACAACATTTATGGTTTACGGCAGATGGACAGGTGTACACACTGGCGCAACTACTTTTGAAAATGGCAACACGAAAATTTTATTCAATTCAAATAAAGATTTTAATGCCGGTGAACCGGTTACTGTAAGTTTATCAAAAAGTGTTAAAAATGAAAATGATGTTCCGATGGGAAAAGGTTTTACATTTCAGTTCATGATACCAACAGAATTGGGGACATTCCAATTGACCCAAATTGATCAAATAAATGTGAGGGAAGATAATGAAGGGCACATTCAAGTTTACGGTGCATTTGCCGGTGATTTGAATGAGGATGGATGGACTGATTTTACGGTACCAAATGAAATCTCCAATGATGTGCGTGTGTTTTTAAATGATGCAGCCGGAGGGTATTCTGATTTCACAGCTTATTCACTTAATGCAGGTTCCGCTCCAAGTACGAATGAGGGTGCCGATTTCAACCTGGATGGGCACATTGATTTCGCAGTCGGAAATGCTCACGATCAATTTATAAGTGTTTTCTTCGGAAACGGAAATGGTGAGTTCTATGATCAAAACGTTTTCAATGTTGGTGTTCAAATTCGCGGATTGACAGTGATGGAGCTGAATGGAGATGGTTTCTCTGATATTGTAACTGCCAATAGAGTCAGCAGCGATATTGCTATACTTATTAATAAAGGTGACGGTACTTTTGAAGAGGAGATTATTATTGACGGCAACACAGATGGGGAAACAGCTTGTATGTCGGCAGACGCAAATAACGACGGTATACTTGATCTATTTGTCGGCTCATACAATAGCATGGAAATTTCATTGCTGTTAGGCGATGGCGAGGGGAATCTAATTTTCTCTAATAAAGTAGCTGCCGGCGGCAGAAGCTGGATGATCGCTGCCGGCGATGTAAACGGAGATGGTTTCGCAGATGTTGTTTCGGCTAATTCAACAGGAAACAATTTTAGTGTTGTTCTAAGTAATGGCGACGGAACTTTATCGGAAGCCTCAGTCTATCCATCGGGAAATTTTCCATTAGCAATAGACCTGGGGTATCTTGACGGTGATAATGATCTTGATATAGTTTTAAGTAATTATTTAAGCAGCAATTTTGAAATTTATGAAAATGATGGAGAAGCAAACTTCACGAAAGTATATACATTGCAAGCTCTGGAAGCCGGTTCGTGTGCGGTTTTGCATGATCGAGATAATGACGGCGATCTTGATGTAACCGGAATTGATGAACTCGCTGATGTACTTCTTCTCTTTGATAATGATCCGGGTGTTGTCTCAGTTAGCGAGGCATCTGACGTGCCAAATGAATTCGTGCTACATCAGAATTATCCGAATCCCTTTAACCCAACTACAAAAATAAAATATGCAATCTCGACCTCACCCCGGCCCTCCCCTTACCAAGGGGAGGGAGACAGGGAGGGGTTTTTTGTTTCCCTAGTACTCTTCGATATACTCGGTAATCAAGTTTCAATTATTGTGAACGAATGGCAGAATCCCGGCACTCATGAAATTGAATTTGATGCATCATATTTGCCAAGCGGGGTTTACATCTACCATTTAAGGGTAAATGACTTTGTTCAAACCCGTAAGATGATGCTTTTGAAATAGCACACTGATGCGCTGATTTGACAGATCACCACAAAAAATTTCTAGAGAAGAGTATTACCTGACGGTACAAAAATATTTTCATCATTAATATTGCGTTTTTTCAAATTCCGGGTAAGCTTCAATACCATGTTCACCGACGTCCAGTCCGTCAAGTTCTTCTTCTCTTGAAACTCTTAAACCTATAGTTTTATTAATCAATTTGAATAGCAGGAAAGCTGTTGGGAATGTCCATAAAAAAGCGGCGGCAACACCAATTGCCTGCACCCCCAAAACGCTCCATGAAAATCCGCCAATGTGAAATATACGCGCTGATAATGTTCCCCAAGCACCGCAGACACCGTGAACTGATACTGCACCAACTGGATCATCAATTTTAAATTTTCTTTCAAGGAACAAAACACTTTGTACTACCAGTACTCCTGCTACCAGTCCGATTATTATTGCGCTTAATGGCGAGACAGTTGCACAGGGTGCGGTGATTGCTACTAGACCTGCAATAGCACCGTTTAGGGTCATACTACCTTCCGGCTTACCGATAGATATCCATGCGGTGATCATTGCAGCTAACGCGCCCGCAGCGGCAGCAAGATTAGTAGTCACGGCTATTCCGGCAATATCGCTATTTGCGGCTGTAGTGCTTCCGGCATTGAATCCGAACCAACCGAACCAGAGAATAAATGTACCTAGTGCAACAAGAGCCATATTATGTCCGGGTATCGCCTGCGGTTTACCTGTGGAACTGAACTTACCGATTCGAGGTCCGAGCACAATTGTTCCGGCTAATGCCGCCCAACCGCCGACAGAATGCACAACTGTGGAACCGGCAAAATCGATAAATCCCAAATTCTCGAGCCAGCCCGAACCGTGGAATAAACTTCCCCAAGCCCAGCTTCCGAAGACAGGATAAATAATCGCGGTGATAACAGCACTATAAGCAATGTATCCGATAAACTTGGTGCGTTCAGCCATTGCCCCGGAAACAATTGTAGCTGCGGTTGCTGCAAACACTACCTGGTACAGCCAAAAAACTAAAGTCCAGGGATCGCCGTCTGCTGAATAATCTGAGAGCATAAATCCATCTGTCCCGAAGAAACCATTCGACGTACCGAACATTATTCCAAATCCGATAAAGAAAAAGATTAATGTGCCGATTGAAAAGTCCATCAGATTTTTCATCATAATATTCACAACATTTTTAGCTCTGGTCAATCCGGCTTCCAGCATAGCGAAACCTGCCTGCATAAAAAACACAAGTATGGCTGCAATCAATGTCCACAAATAATCCATATTTAATTGAACTGCGGCGTACCCATCATTTGTATCTTGCGAAAAGATTACTCTGGGCAATAAAAGAATGAGCGGAAGTAATCGTGATAATTTAAGTGTCATTTTATAATCTCCTATTAATTTCTCAATTACTGCTAAATTCAGATTACCGAATCACCCGATTCCGAAGTTCTAATTCTGATAGCTTCTTCAATTGAGTAAACGAAAATCTTACCGTCACCGATTTCTCCTGTTTTACATGTATCAAGAATTATTTGAATAGCTTTTTCAGATTTACTATCGGAGCAGACAATTTCGATCTTCACCTTCGGAACAAATTCAATATTGTATTCAGAACCGGATAGACTTCTTTATGTCCTTTTTGCCTGCCGTAACCTCGAACTTCGCTTACTGTTAATCCGCTAAAACCGGATTCAAGAAGAGTTTCGTGCAGGTGCTCAACTCTGTGGGGACGAATAATTGCTTCGACCTTTTTCACTATTACCTCCTTTAAGGGTTGCTTTCTAATATTAGGCAATTATAGTTGATTGCCTAAAAAACTTAGTTAATAGTTGGCGAAAATAATAATAATTTAGGTAAAAGCAAATAATTGCCTTATTATAATTTGAGTAATATTGTTTTTCACTAATGATTTTTAGGATTTTCGAATAATTATTCATTCAATATTTATTTTGCCCCGGTGTTAGAATATTGTATATCACTTAAGTGATTTTGATATCTTAGATTCTATTTTCTCAGTATCGTGATAAATACAATTACTCTGATGGGGAATTAAAAAATGAAGCGAACCACATTTTTGTCTATTTCATTAAATATTATTTTTCTTCTAACCTTACTTCAGACAAATGCTCAAAATAAAGATCAATTATTTCAAGTTGGTACGGTGAATGCTTTGCTGGCTGGCGCTTATGACGGAATTATGGAAACCGAAGAACTGCATTCATCCGGAAATTTTGGGCTAGGTACTTTTGATAAACTGGATGGTGAGATGATCGTTTATGAGGGGAATATTTACCAGGTCAGGTACGACGGCAAAGTTATTAAAAATGATGTTCCGGCGTTAACTCCCTTCGCGGCGGTAGTCAATTTTAACAGTGATGAACATTTTGAAATTAGCAGTATAGATTCGTTTGAAAACCTCGTTAAAGTTTTATCCAATAAAATTGAAAATAGAAATTTGCCTTCTGCGGTTGAGATCAACGGCACATTTGAATACGTAAAAGTGAGAAGTGTTCCTGCTCAAAAGAAGCCTTATCCCACTTTAGCGGAAGCTGCAAAAGAGGAGTCGGTTTTTGAATATGAGAATATTGAAGGAACTCTGATTGGATTTTTTATGCCGGAATATTTCAAATCATTTAATGTTCCCGGCTTGCATGTACATTTCTTATCACTAGATGAAATGAAAGGCGGGCATTTGCTGGACCTAAAATTAAAAAAGGGTATTTCTGAGATTGACATATTGAACGAATTTTATGTTTACCTGCCAGATGATTCTGATCATTTCAAAAATCTAGACCTGAATAAAGATAGAAGCGAAGAACTTGAAAATGTTGAGCGTTAGAAAATATTGAGAATTATAAATTTATTAATTTCGAGAAATTAAAATAGCTAAACTAATATAGGGCTATTTTATCAATCACAATTTTGAATTGCCCCTCTTGTTTTTCACCTATCAGCAGAGAGACCTCTTTAATATTTTCTAGCGGCATATCGGGATTCTCTTCAATTGTACGCCCAAAATATTTGAGGCTGAATCTATCGAACGGAAGATCAACTTCAATCCATTCATTATTTTTTGTTTCAAAATTAGTAGTGTAAAAATATCCCGTAAAATTATATGTCTGTTTCATAGAAATTGAATAGGTTTTACCGTCTCCCTTAACTTTGAGTTTGATACCCGAATAATCGGAGAAATCATATTCTTTAAGAGTGCTTCTGATGGATGCAAACCCGCCGTTGTTTTCCAGTGATACTTCACCCGTAAATTCAATAACTCCTTCATCAGTTAAATGCATTTGAGAACTGCTCAATCCGCCCATTACACCGTCATTAACAATTCGCCAATCATCGGCGCTTTGGCTGTTCATCAATATTAAATTGTTTGATGATAATATATTCATAACTAATCCTGCTAGTAGTAGTTTCATTTATAAATTCATATTGTTTTTTGATAAGGATAAAACAATAATCACATTGTAGAAGTTCAACAAAAATTTTATCGGAAGCAGTTACATAAAGTGAAAAATTTTAATAAATTAAATAAACACCGACCTTAAAGAGTGTCGGCATTTGTGGAAGCACATAAATAGGAGGCGGCATGAATGAAGTTATTAAAGAAATAACTGATAAGCTTACCGAATTTGATATTGCAACACTAATATTAACTCCCATGTATCTTAATGACAAGATCGCTTTAATTGATGGCAGAAAGGGATTTAAAGAAACTGCAATTACTATCAGTGAACTTGCGGATAACCTTTTCGTTGAAAACGAAAGGCTGGAAGCAGCGCGAAATGAGTTGAATAGAATAGAATCACTTGACGATATTGAGCAGGATAAAGCAAAAGAATCGCTGTATGAAAATTACAAATCAGTACTGCAAAAATTTCCGGAAGATTACCAAACTGAACTGAAGAGTAATATGCTTGAGGGATTCATCAAAGTGGCAAAAGCTTCAGGTGCCGGATTTTTAGGAATGGGAGAAAAAATTGATATTTCTGAAAGAAATTTAATTATGCATCTGATCGAACGGTTTGACATTAATGTCGGCGGAAAGAGTTTAGACGAATTGCTTTCTGAATGATCGAACTTTTATAGTGAAATATAATTTTTCATTAATTCGAATTTATAAATTGAAAAAAAATTTAACCGGCTTAGCGAATTATTTCTTTCCTTAATCTTATAAAATTTCAACTACACCTGATTAAATTAAATCTTACGATAAATAATCCTATTTAAGGCTTTTACCTTTTTTGGATTTTGTCCAGATTTTATTATAATACTTAACTACAAAAAAATCATAACCAAAAATGAATATTACAGCTATAGGTGAAATATTATTTGATGTTTACCCCGAGAGGAAAGTAATCGGCGGTGCACCTTTTAATTTCATACATCACGTTAAACACTTAACAGGGAAAGGTGATTTTGTTTCAAGGATAGGTAAGGATAAAGACGGGGAGGAAATTCTCCAATACGTCAGATCTGCCGGATTTAATGATAGGTATATTCAGTTTGACGAAGCGCATCCCACTGGAAGAGTTTCTGTTGATTTGAATGATAGCAAAGTACCCGAATTTAATATTCATTCCGATGCAGCTTACGAATACATTAGTTTCAATAATGATCTTGAATCATTGATAAAAGAGAAAATGGATCTCCTCTATTTCGGCACGCTTGCACAGAAGGGTAAGGTTACACGCCATACTGTTGGGAATTTGTGGGGCAGGGATATAAAATACTTTTGTGATCTCAATCTTCGTCAAAACTATTATACCGAAGATTTGATATTCAAGTGTCTTGAGAATTCCGATGTACTGAAAGTAAATGAGGATGAACTGAAAATAATTAATGATCTTTTTCTGAGTGAGAAGTTTGACCTCGCGAATGCAGCCGGATCAATAATTCGGAAATTTTCTCTTGAACTGCTTACAGTTACCGTGGGCAGCCAGGGGGCTCATTTATTCAATGCCGAAGAATCATCTCATTATAAAAGCGAAGTAAATAATATTGTTGATACTGTTGGAGCCGGTGATGCTTACGCAGCCATGTTGTGTATCGGTTATATGAATAAGTGGAATATTAGCCGGACGAATAAATTAGCAGGTGATTTTGCGGCGGCGGTCTGCAAGATAAATGGCGCAATACCCGGTAGTAAAGATTTTTACAATAATTTTATAAATAAAATAGATAGTTAAATGAAAAACAATAATGGGCTTTATATTCAATTGTATAATATCCATGGGCTTATCCGTGGGGAAAACCTTGAACTTGGACAAGACTCCGATACCGGAGGTCAGACCAAATATGTATTGGAACTTGCACTTGCGCTGAGTAAAAGAGAGAAAGTCAGAAAAATTGAAATTATGACCCGGCTGATTGACGACAAAGAAGTATCAAAAGATTACTCTGTTAAAAATGAAAAGGTTAACGATAAAGTATCAATTGTGAGAATTCAGTGCGGCGGCAGAAAATATATTGCAAAAGAACAATTATGGCCTCACCTCGAAGAGTTTGTTGATAAAACAATAAAATATGTTAAATCTGTGGGGGAGCTGCCCGACTTGATACATAGTCATTATGCCGATGCAGGTTACGTTGCATCGAGGTTGACTCAATTTTTCGGGCTGCCGATGATCAACACCGGACATTCACTCGGCAGGATCAAACTCGAAAATCTCTTATCCAGCGGTCGTTCAAAGGAGGCTATTGAAAAAGAATATAATATTACCAGAAGAATTAAAGCTGAGGAGAAAGCTGTATTTTATGCCGATAGATTAATCGCCAGCACTCAGCAGGAAATTGATGAGCAATGGGGCGTTTACGAAAACACAAATTCGGAAAAGTTTGTTGTGATTCCGCCAAGTGTCGATCTGCAGAGGTTTTTCCCTTACAACGAAAAAAGAGAATGGGATGAAGATGCTCATAAAGTTCGTAATCATATACGTGACGAACTTTGGAAGTTTTTTACCAATATGCACAAGCCAATCATACTTTCAATTTGCAGACCCGAAAGAAGAAAAAATATTTCCGGTTTGATAGAAGCATTCGGTCAGGATAAAGAGCTTCAATCGAAAGCAAACCTGGCTATTTTTGCGGGAATAAGAAAAGACATAACCCAAATGCACGATGCCGAAAGGGAAATACTTACCGAGATGCTTTTGCTGATGGATAAGTATAATCTTTACGGCAAGATGGCGATTCCTAAAAGACACGATGTTGAATACGAAGTTCCTGAATTGTTTCGGGTTGCCGCTGAAACGCAGGGGGTATTCGTTAACTCCGCATTCAGCGAAAACTTCGGATTAACATTAATTGAAGCTGCAGCCAGCGGATTGCCGGTAGTTTCAACTAAAGTAGGCGGACCCCGCGATATTATCGGAAATCTCGATAACGGAATTTTAGTTGATGTAAAAGATCCGGGCAACATTTCATCGGCTCTACGCGAGATAATCGGTAACGAAAAAATGTGGAGGGACTTTTCCAATAATGGTATTGGCAGAGTTTACAATTTTTATTCTTGGGATGCACATGTTGAAAAATATTTGAAAACAATCGATCAAGTTCTCAAAGAAAATGAAGAATCTCCCAAAGCATTCATATCAACAGGAAAAAAAATGCTGAATTTTAAAAAGATGATAATTTTGGATATTGATGATACAATAACCGGTGACGATGAATCAATGGAAAAATTGAAAAATCTGATTGAGGAAAATAAAAACGATATCGGATTTGGAGTTGCGACCGGAAGGCATGTTGAATTAGCGAGAGAGAAATTGGACGAGATCAACTTCGCGGTTCCTGAAATAATTATTTCCTCTGTGGGTTCCGAAATTTATTACAGGGATCAAGAGGAATATATTTTCGCCACCGGCTGGGAAGCCCATATCAAATACCAATGGAAGCCGGAAAGAATTCTTGAATTAATGAACGGCTTTGATTTTCTGGAATTACAGCCCGAGGAAAATCAGCGGGATTATAAAATAAGCTATAATATTATGGGTACTAAGGATGACATTAAAAAAGCTCGTGACACAATTGTTAAAGAGCGGATCAAGGCGAATTTGATTATTAGTCACGATGCATATCTCGATATACTCCCGTACCGCGCCAGTAAAGGGAGAGCCATCAGATACCTTGCCTACAGATGGAATATTCCGCACGATAAAATTATTGTTGCCGGAGATTCCGGTAATGATGAAGATATGCTGAGGGGAGAGCTGCTCGGCATTGTGGTCGGTAATCACTCGCCCGAGCTTGCAAAACTAAAAGGAAGAAGAAGAATTTATTTTGCCGAACGCAATTATGCGGATGGTGTTATTGAGGGAATTGAAAATTACAATTTTTTGCAGGATTAGATATTTATGGATAGTAATTTTTTAGCGATTGTTAAGAGCAACAATAACGATTTCTTCGGGTTTATGAATTTCCTAACCTCGCGGGATAAAAAACTTCTGGTATTGGGAGACATCAAGAATTTTTACAATCAGTATCAGGAAAAATGCGAAACTAAAAATGAAGAGTTGGTCGAAGTTATTGAGATGCTTCAGGAAGCAATGATTTACGATCATACCATTTATCTTGATGTAAGAGAAATAATCGGCGCACCTTGGTTCTACAGGATCAACGTAGAAGAGTCCCTGCTCGATAAAATTTCCATTAAAGAATTTTTAATGGCTAAAGAAACTTTTATTAATCCTGAAGCTCCGAATAATATACTCACAATTAATTTCAAACCGTATTACAATAAAGCGCCGAGTGTAAGGGATGTGAACGGGATAGGAAAAGGTGTTGAATACCTCAACAGATTTTTATCCAGTAAAATGTTTACCGATATTGGAAAGTGGCGGAACCTTCTCTTCGATTTTATTAAGCTTCACAAATACCGGGGCGAGCATCTAATTCTAAATGAAAGAATTAATGATCCCGATCATCTGAACAGAAATATAAACAAAGCGGTTAAAAAGCTTAGTACATATAATGAAGAGGATGTTTATGAAAATTTCAAACATGATCTTCAGGATTTAGGATTTGAAAAAGGATTGGGGAGAACAGCGCGGGATGTTACTTACAATTTGGAGGTACTGGATAATCTCTTAAACTCTCCGGATCATGTGGCGCTGAGTGAATTTATGACGAAGATACCGATGATTTTTAATATTGCAATTATTTCACCGCACGGTTACTTCGGTCAGGAGGGTGTACTTGGTATGCCCGATACAGGTGGACAGGTTGTTTACATTCTTGATCAGGTAAAAGCGCTCGAAAAAACATTGAGTGAGTCTATCAAAGAATCCGGGTTGAGCATTCAGCCAAAAATTGTAATTCTAACACGCTTGATACCCAATGCAGGCAAGACAAAATCGAATAAGCGCCTTGAAAAAGTTAACGGAACAAAAAATGTTTGGATACTTAGAATTCCGTTCAGGAAATATAATCAGAATGTTACTGATAACTGGATTTCCAGATTTGAAATATGGCCGTACCTCGAAGAGTTTGCGGAAGATTCTTACATTGCACTGAAAGCAGAATTTAACGGGCGCCCTGATTTAATTATCGGCAACTATTCGGACGGCAACCTTGTATCGTATCTTCTATCAAAGCAATTCGGTGTAACTCAATGCTGTATTGCTCATGCACTTGAAAAAAGTAAATATCTTTACAGTGATCTTTATTGGAACCAGCTAGAAGATCATTATAATTTCTCAATACAATTTACCGCCGATCTAATTGCAATGAATTCGTCAGATTTTCAGATCACATCAACATTTCAGGAAATCGCAGGAACGGAATCTTCGGTAGGGCAGTACGAAACTCACAAACACTTTACTTTGCCCGGATTGTACAGGGTAGAAAACGGCGTCAACTTGTATCATACTAAATTTAATATACTTTCGCCGGGTGTTAACGAAAGAGTTTATTTTCCGCACACCAAGTCTGAGAAAAGAATTTCCGATGTAAAAAATTATTTAGAGGAACTGATCTTTACCGATATGGAAAATGAAGACGTGGTCGGTAGACTTTCCAATCCTGATCTCACACCTATATTTTCGATGGCTAGACTCGATAAAAATAAAAATCTGACATCACTTGTGAAATGGTTCGGTGAAAGTGTTGAGATGCAATCAAAAGCAAACTTAGTTATTGTTGCAGGAATTGTTGATGCGGGCAAATCTTCAGATCACGAGGAGATAGAGCAGATAAACTTGATGCATCAGTATATTAATGACTACGGCCTGCATGACAAGATAAGATGGATAGGAAAACTTTTCCGCAAAAACGAAGCCGGGGAAGTTTATAGAATCATAGCCGATCATAAGGGTGTTTTTGTTCAGCCCGGATTATTTGAAGGATTTGGTCTAACTGTACTTGAGGCTATGATTTCGGGGCTGCCGGTAATTGCCACCAGGTACGGCGGTCCGCTGGAAATAATTCAGGACGGGAAAAACGGTTTCCATTTAGATCCTATCGATCAGGAAGAAAGCTCTGAAGTGATACTTAATTTCATCAATAAAATTAAGGATGATGAAAAACATTGGGAAAAAATTTCTTCTAGCGGAATTAAACGGGTAAACGAAGCCTATAATTGGAATCTATATTCAAGCAGACTGCTATCGCTGGCAAAACTTTATGGCTTCTGGAAATTCTCAACAGATCTTGAAGCAGAAGCAATGGCATCGTACCTTGATATTATGTATCACATGCTCTATAAGCCGCGTGCAGAAGCATTACTGGAAAAGCATAATCAAAGGTGAGCATCACAAATTATAAATTGACGGATCATTAAACTAACATTTTGAATTTTGAGTTTTTAACCAAGAGCAAGCTTCATCCAAATTATAAAAGTACTTTAATGATTCCCAACCATTTATTCTTGCCACAGTTTCAGTAAAATCATTTTCGAGTGCCGGATATCTTGCCACAAGTGCAATTTTATCACTTTTGCTTAAACCATATTCTTCCAGTCTATTTACATTTCTATGAATATCAATAACCGTGAACTGCCCCTCTGTTTTTGTGAAATCAACTAGATAACTGTTTACCCCTAGTTTACCTGATACTTCCAAAATTTCTTTCACCATTTTAACAGTCAGTTCTACTTTTCTTGTACCGCTAACTTTAGCTTCTATTGCTTTCAAGTATTCATTAAAACTGATTTCCCACTCCAATATTATACCTCACTTTTTTTTTCTCAAATGTTCACACTTGTCTGTTAATTTTTACAAATAATTCATTCTAAAATATAAGGTCTTTTAATTCATGTAAAAGTTTTAATCTTTGTTTATTAAAGAAAAATTCTTGGGCTGAGATTGGAACCTTAGTTATCATCGACCCACGACCTCAGTACCGGGAGGATAAACAGAATTAAAATATGCTTCCGCAACATTGGGCACAAACAATACGGTTTGAGTATGCATTCCTAAAATCACTTTGTGGTTGCGCCGCCGATATTAGTAAAGAAGCTGTCATTTGGCTCCCACAGTTCAATTTTATTTCCTTCGGGATCCATGATGTGAATAAATTTACCATACTCAAACGCTTCGATTTCGTCCAATATTTTCACTCCGTTCTCTTTGAGTTTTTTTACTAATCCTTCAATATTCTGAACCCTGTAATTTATCATGAACTGTTTTTCGGACGGAGCAAAGTAATCTGTATCTTCCTCCATCGGATTCCAACGCAGGTAATTTATTTCCTCAGGGTCATTTGCGTTTCTAAATTCAAATGGGGAACCATAAGCATCAATTGCAAGTCCGAGGTTTTTACCATACCACTCCCTAACGATCTTAGGATTTTCAGCACGAAAGAATATTCCCCCGATGCCCGTTACTTTAGGCGGCGTTTCGTTTAACGAGGATTCACTTTGTGCGGTTTCTGAAGCATTGATAAATTCAGCATCACTTTTTTTGTTTGATGATTTACAACCGGCAATTATGATTATTAGAAGAAGAATTAAAGTTATATTTATTGTTCGTTTCATTTAAACCGACTCCCTTGATTTTGAACTATTTTTTTCTCTCTAAAATTTGAGAGCTCCAAATTGAAAATTTTAAAATCTGGTTAAAGTATAATTAAATTATTCAATGGTTTGTTGTGCTAAATCAAATGGACGCAAATTATTTAAAGTTGCAAAATCTGATTAATGCGGAATTAATTCTATCTCTTTGTTTTTAATTTTTGATAAACTTCTCTTAACGAAAAACAAACTAAACCATAACGGATAGAACAAAAAACTATCAAATATTCGCATAATATTTTTATTGGTTAAGAATACAAAAAATATTTTTGCTATGCCCTTATTTGCGCCAACATTACGAATATAAAAAAATAAGAATTTTATATACGGCTGTTTATATTCATACTGAACATAATTTCTTTTTCCGATTATTTCCTTTAATTCATTTTTCAGCAGCCCGTTAATTTTTGCGTATTCATAAATTTGAGTGCCGGGAAAAAATGTTAGTGAGAACAATGACAGGTTAAAAGGTGCCGGAAGTTGTGCAATAAATCTTAAAGTTTGTTCGAGATCTTCATAATCTTCAAAAGGGTTATCGACAATAACATCATAATGAACAACGAGTTCCGGAAATTTATTCAGAATGTTTGCCGCTTTCAAAAATGTTTCTTTATTAAAATGGCGTTTGAATAATTTATTGGTCTTTGCGCTTGCACTCTGCAAACCCATTTCTGCCGAAATTAAACCGGCGTCGTACAAGAAATTTATTTTTTCATAGGTCACACTTTCGGGTCTGAAATTACATCGGAACGGCAGATTGATCCTACTTTTGTACAACTCGGAAAATTCCGCTATTGTATCGGCATCGGTAAAAATAAAATCATCGTCAAAAAATTCAATTAGATTTATGAACGGCATCTGCTCAATCATTTTTTCAAGCTCTTCAATAATCATTTCATTGGTGCGGCGTCTGACTAGCTTGCCCTTTCCCCGGTAAATTTTCTTGAACAAATTGTTGCAGCAATAAGAGCATGAATTTGGGCATCCTCTAGAACCCATTGTAAGATAAGGATAGGTGATCTCATCTTTAATGGAATAGTAATTTGTTTTAACCCCGGTAATATTTTTTCTGATCTCATTATTCATACTAACAATACGATCACCAATTCTAATAAACTCACATCCGTCATTATATAACGGCAGTGAATAGGAATCTATATCCGGATTTAATTGTGAAGGATCATTGCGGACGATCTCCCCATTTTCTTTATACCATAAGCTCGGAACATTTTGATAACCTCTCCCGGTTTCAAGGTTTTCGATTAAACGCAGCATGCACTTTTCACCTTCGCCCACACAAACAAGATCGGCAGTTTCCAGTGCCATTTCTGGTGCCGCTATAGCATGAATACCGCCCCAAATAATTGGTGTATTAAAATTTTTCTTCAGCTTTTTCGTGAGTTTTTCTGCATGCCCCAGATAATTAGAAACGAAAGATAAACCAATAATATCAGAGTCTTCGGCGAGTGCAAATAAATCCGCATAAATAATTTCTGGATAT
>JAENZU010000662.1 GCA_016841125.1 Melioribacter sp.
TGTATTCGCTTATTGTGAAACAAATGATGGCGAATTTTGGATTGGTACCGGGGGAGGACTTAACAGATTTAACCGGGATACTCAAACATTTGATGTCTTCACGGAAAAAGACGGTCTGCCGAATTCTGTAATTTGCGGAATTTTAGAGGCATCGGATGGAAGTTTATTTATCAGCACCAATAAAGGACTTTGTCGATTTAATAGGAAAGAAAATAAATTTTATACTTTTTCAATTAGCGACGGGCTGCAGAGCAACATGTTTCTTCAAAGGTCATTTGGAATTACAAATAATGGCGAAATGATGTTCGGCGGTATTAACGGATTTAATATTTTCGATCCCGCAAAAATTGAACTCAACAATTATTCTCCTCCTCTATATATCACTTCCGTTGATTTATTTGGAAAAAAAATTGATAAGAAACCAAACGAAACAGAAGCTGCTGCTGAACTCGATTACGATGAAAATTTCCTTACTTTTCACTTCACAGCAATTGATTATGCAAATCCTAGTTCAGTCCATTATTCTTATAAACTTGACGGGATTGACAAGAAATGGAGCGAGCCCACTGCCGTAAATTTTGCCGAGTATAAAAATCTGCCTCCGGGCGACTACCGCTTTCTAGTTAAAGCTACAAACAGCGATGGTGTCTGGACTAACTCAACAGCGCAATTTGAAATATCCGTAGCTCCACCATTTTGGTCAACCTGGTGGTTTTATGCAATCACCTTTTTTGTGATCGGCTTTGCAGCTTTTACTATCCACCGCTATCAAGTTGCAGCGGAAATTAAAAAGACAGAGGAGATTGAAAGAATCCGTGCAGTCGAAAATGAAAAAATACGTAAAAAAGCGGCTGCAGATTTCCACGACGAACTCGGACACAGGCTCACTAAAATTTCACTCTTTAGCGAAATAATTAAACGAAATATTGAGGAGATATCTCCGGAGTATCTCAAATATGTAAATAAAATCAGTGACATATCCGGAAGTTTATCCAACGGGATGCGAGATTTTGTTTGGACTTTAGACCCCGAAAAAGATACACTTTACGAAGTTGCAGTCAGGCTTAAGGATTTTGGCGACGAACTTTTTCATAAAACCGGTATTGCATTCAGGGCTAAAGGTATTTCAGAAGAATTTGAGATGGTTAAATTGTCGATGGATTGGAGAAGGCATCTCACTCTAATTTTTAAAGAAGCAATGAATAATTGTGTCAAGTATTCTAAAAGCAGCAATGTTACTCTTTCATTTGAAATGAAACAAGATAAACTCTTTATGACTTTGAGTGACGACGGGGAAGGGTTTATTTTATCCAAGGATACAAAGGGGAGAGGATTAAAAAATATTAAGCGGCGTGCAGAAGATCTTCACGGCAAATTGGAAATTCTTTCCAATACAGGTGAAGGTACGGTTATCCAATTTAATGGAGTTTTAGTTTAGTTATCCGATTTTGTGATTGATTTTAATTACTTCAACAAATAACTTGCCTCACTGCCAATTTAAGAGCTAGCAAGTTGTGGAATTAATATTTGTATCAATAGTTGAAGATGATGAGGAAATACGGGAGAATTTAGCTTTGCTAATTAATGATACTCCCGGTTTTAAATGTGTGGGCAGTTATGGCGATTGTGAATCTGCACTTAAAGATATTTCCCAAAATTTACCCGATATTGTATTGATGGATATCACTCTCCCCGGTATCTCTGGTATTGAAGGGATTAAAATATTAAAGAATAGTTATCCCAATATTGATGTAATAGTTTTAACGATGCACGATAATGATCAATATGTATTTGATTCACTATGCGCAGGGGCATCCGGTTATTTAATTAAGGATACATCTCCCGTTAAGATTATCGATGCAATAAAAGAAACTGTTGATGGCGGAGCCCCGATGAGTACAAAGATTGCCAAGATGGTAGTCGGTTCATTTAAAACTAAACCGTCGCCGGATCTCACTCCGAGGGAATCGGAAGTGCTGGCACTTTTAT
>JAENZU010000663.1 GCA_016841125.1 Melioribacter sp.
AAATATAAAGAAGAGATCATTCCCCAGTTTGAAGACAGTTTAGCTAAAGTTAAATCATTGTTTGAAAAAACTTCGGATCAACTATTCAACAAAAGACCTGCAGAAAATAAGTGGTCCATTGCTGAATGCATTGAGCACATGTTAATTACAAATAAGCTTTATCTGGATAAAATGAAGCCGGTACTCAACATGCAGGTTGAAAGCATAAAGGAAATCTCCGATTATAAACCCCGGATGGTTGCTGAAAAAATAATTCGTTTGATGGAACCTCCGGTAAAAATGAAAGTTAAAACACCCGGCACGTTCATTCCAAAATCAGAGCATGAGAAATCAGATTTGCTTAAACAGTATGAAGGCACTTCAAAAGAATTGATCGCAATTTTTGAAAAACTAGAGCCAAATAAATTATTGCAAAAAATTTCATCGCCGGCAATGCAGTCAATTAAACTACAGGCTGGTGAAGTTTTTCTTTTAATTGCCGTGCACGATAGACGTCACCTATGGCAGGCGGAAAATACATTGGATAAGATTTATACATAACGATTTATAAAATAAGCATTACTTTTTTCTGCAATTCTTGGTGCAAATATGAGACAGATTATTTTTGCGGCGTACATGATTTGGTTAATAGTGAATCCTCAAATCATCCCTTTGGCTAATAGTTATTCCGGTGAATCGGATACTTTGCTGATAAAGTCTGAATTGGACGAAAAGATTGTCGAGGCACACTATTTTGATAATAAATTGCTGATCAATTCCACAAATCAAAAGTCTAGGGTAAGACTGCTTAGTAAAAAAAGCGAGATTTATTTAGATAAAAAATATGATGATCGATATATAAATATCTTCGTACCCGAAAATGAGAAAAGTTTTTTTGTTACATATCAAATTTTCCCAGAAGATGTGCCTTACTATGCAGAGATATTTAACGTAGATATATTTGACAATGAAGGAAAATTAGTTAATTGTATTGAAAATATTTCCTCTAAATTTATTGATATTACGAATGACGGGAATTATTTCATTACAAAAGCCCAAGATAGTCCAGGATATGGTTCAGATTTTGAATTATATACAACGAGCACCGGATCTAAAATAAAACCGCCATTTGAGGTACGTCATCAAACCTACTCTGCAAGATTAATTGATGACCAAACGTTCATTGTACTTTTTCCCCAGTTCAAAAAAGTGAAGGTTGAAAACGACAAACCTAGCAGAAGAAAGTTAAAAAGAGAATATACCTCTGAACACACATCTTCTATACAGATCATTTATAACTTCATCGAAAACAAGATAATTAACCAGTCAGAACTGATCACAAAACAAGGAAACCCGCTCTATATTGTACACCCGCAAGAAATTCCGATTGCAATTTCTACTGGTAGGAAAATAGTTGCAATCTCTTGTATTGAAAAAATACCGGGCAAAGAATTGCACATGTCGGCAAAATATCTCTTAGTTTCAGATCCTTACGGTAAAAGACTTTATGAAACATCAATTCCCAGTAATTCGAAATATGATAGAGTGAAAGATATCAAATTTATTGATAACCAAGATATTTTGATGTTCCACTCGTTGGACTTGAAAGATGAATTGGTGATTCAAAATTTCTTAACCGGTGAGAAGCACAATGTATATAATTTTGAAAAAAATTATAATGGCGGATTTGATCATATTGCTTTCGATAAAACGACAAAGGATTTGTATATAAAATTTCAAGGTCACCAGTTTTTGATGAATGGAATATTGAAATTTAACATCGAGGATAAAAATCCATCATTCGAAAGACTTGATAAGATTTTAGTTAAAACCCAGGATAACACAAAAATGTTTCTTGAAGTTGGTGATGGGATTTTATTTATAAGTGCGTGAATTCGATAGACTTAATAAATATTTATCTGTTAGAAAATCGAATTAGCGAAACAGTAATTTTATTCTTAAGTTAGTTCTTGAAATCGGATAGCATTAGTTACTTT
>JAENZU010000664.1 GCA_016841125.1 Melioribacter sp.
TAATTTTAAGTATTCGCAGAGTTTGGCAAGATACTGTGCCAATTATGAAGTTCGATTCATTTATGCTTCATCTGCTGCAACTTACGGTGACGGCGCAAAAGGTTACGATGATGATTTAAATAAAATGGATACACTTCGTCCATTAAATATGTATGGTTATTCCAAATTACTGTTCGATAGGTGGCTGTATAAAAATAAATTATTGGATAAATTTGTCGGGCTGAAATATTTTAATGTTTACGGACCCAATGAATATCATAAAGGCGACATGCGCAGTGTTGTTCATAAGGCATTCCAGCAGATTCAAAATACCGGCAAAGTCACTCTCTTTAAATCTTATAATGAAGAGTATAAAGACGGCGAACAGATGAGGGATTTTATTTATGTAAAAGATGCTGTTGATATGACACTCTTCTTTTTAAAAAACAAAAATGTAAATGGAATTGTCAATGTAGGCACCGGGAATGCGCGTAAGTGGAATGAACTGGTTGCTGCGCTATTTAACGCAATGGCGCTGCCGGTTAATATTGAATACATCGAGATGCCGGATTACTTGAAACCAAAGTATCAATATTTTACCGAAGCTGATTTAAGCAGCCTGAAAAACGCCGGTTATGATAAACCGGTTCATTCTATTGAAGAGGGAATTGCAGATTATGTAAAAAACTATCTGCAAAAAGAAGAATTTCTTGGTATGAGCGTGTAGTATGAAACTTGCTACTCTGTGTTATGTGAGGCAAGGCAATAAAACGCTTATGCTTTACCGAAATAAAAAAGAAAACGATTATCACGAAGGTAAGTGGAACGGACTAGGCGGAAAGCTCGAAGAAGGCGAATCGCCGGAGGAATGTGTAATTAGAGAGGTAAGTGAAGAATCGGGTTTGCTTATTGAGAACCCAATTATGCACGGGTTTATTACATTTCCGCTGTTCGACGGCAAAGAAGATTGGTATGTGTTCGTTTTTACGGCGACTGAATTTACCGGAGAATTGATAGACTCCAGCGAAGGAAAGTTGGAGTGGATTGAAAATGATAACTTACTTAATTTGAATTTGTGGGACGGAGATAAAATATATATGGATTGGTTATTTAATGAAAAATTTTTTAGCGCCAAATTCAATTATTCGGACGGCAAGTTTGTAGATTACACAGTTTATTTTCATTAACTATAAAGATTTTACAATAGTCTGAAAATTATTTTGATTGCAATAATTTTAATTAATAATTAGGTGAAAAATGAGATTGGCGATTTTTACTTTGATATTTGTTTCATTTTCGGTACTCCTTTCAGCACAAATAAAATTTGATGAATATTTTATAGACGGCAATATGCGAATCGATTACCACCACACGGGTAATGATGAGCTCGAATTGATCAGTATAGATAATATTTATTTATACGGAACTTGGGCTGGCAATCCAAACAAGACAATTGATAATTTTAATAATGGCAGATACTACATTAAAATTTATGACAAGGCATCGGGAAAATTAATTTATTCAAAAGGTTTCGACAGCTATTTCGGTGAGTATCAATTGAGTAGTGCGGCGGCGGATAAAATTGTGAAATCTTTTCACGAAACTGCATTAATTCCACAGCCGAAAAGTAATATCATCTTCGCGGTTGAAAAAAGAAATTCAAAAAATGAGTTAGCAGAAATTTTCAGAACTGAAATTGACCCTGCTAGTTTCGCAATTATTAAAGATCCGGTGATTGATCCTGAGGTGAAAGTAATTGAGGTTTTGAAAAATGGTGACCCTCACAATAAGGTAGATATTGCGGTAGTTGCAGAAGGTTACACATCCAATGATTTTGAAAAATTTGAGAAGGATCTGAACCGGTTTTCTTCCGCTTTTTTTAAGCAAGAACCTTATAACCCTTTGAAAGATAAATTTAATATTTATTGAATTATGAAACCCTCAATGGAAAGCGGGGTTGATGAGCCGAGAGCAGATATCT
>JAENZU010000665.1:0-949 GCA_016841125.1 Melioribacter sp.
CAATTAGAATGGCTTCATTAAACGGAGCAAAAGTAATCGGAGTAAATCGGGGAATTTTAGCTTCGGGAAAACATGCCGATATTGTTGTGCTTGATGAAAATTTTGTTATCCAATACACAATTAAAGATGGTAAAATTAGATATAAAAGAGAAAAGAAATAAAATAATTGTATCTCTTCTGAGGTTGAATTTTTGATAGGTCAAATAATTAATTCCTCAAGCAGAAATGTTGTAAATAGATTTTCTGAAAGATTCAATTTACCTCCCGAATATTTTCGAGATAAAGTTTATTTTTTCGAAATTAGAAATTTGCCTGATGAAAAGAGAGAGTCCCTAAAAAATCTTTTAGAGTCAAATGAAATTGAATATACTTTAGAGAAGAACCGGGATGATTTCTTGATCCCGATGAACAATATTAAATCCTCTTCCGAATTATTTATAGAGATTTTTAAACAATCAGAATTTTCTAAATTATCAAAACATTTAATTGAATTTTCAGAATACAATAAAAAAGCATTTTCATTCGGGGGATTGAACATACCACCGCACAAACCTTTGTTGATGGGAATCGTGAATGTAACCGAAGATTCTTTTTTTGACGGTGGTAAATTTAGCAGTACTGAAAACGCTTATAAACATGCTCTTAATTTGATTGATGACGGAGCTGATATAATTGATATCGGCGGGGAATCAACCAGACCTAACGCTAAACCTGTTACGGTATCGGAAGAAATTAAAAGGACAATTCCTGTAATCGAAAAAATTATTTCAGAAAAGCCTGATTCAGTAATATCTATTGACACTTCCAAATCTGAAGTTGCAAAACAAGCGCTTGAAGCAGGGGTTAAAATAGTAAACGATATCAGCGGCGGCAGGTTTGATCCTGAAATTCTTTCAATTACAGCTGAATACAAAGCAGCATTTGTGCTAATGCATATTTTAGGAACTCC
>JAENZU010000665.1:959-1959 GCA_016841125.1 Melioribacter sp.
CAGAAGTCTCCTTCGTATGAAGAAGTAGTTTCGGACATTTTTCAGTACTTCGATAATCAAATAAATAAAGCTAAACAGGCGGGCATTAATGAAATAGCAATTGATCCCGGAATCGGTTTTGGTAAAAGAATAGTTGATAATTACGAAATAATATTTAGATTAGAAGAGTTTAAATCATTTGGGTTACCAATTTTGATTGGTCTATCCAACAAATCTTTCTTGGGGAAAGCGTTGAATTTAGAAATCGATGAACGAACAATTCCGACAGTGACTGCTGAAATTGAAGCTTTTCTCAGGGGAGCAAAAATTATTCGTACGCATAATGTTAAAAATATATTGCAAGCAATTTCTACAATTAATTATATAAAAAATCCGGATACGGCAGTGAATGTTTGATCTATTTAAAGTTGGATTTTTAACTGTAACATTTTTAGATATCATTGATATTTTTCTTGTATCGCTGATAATTTATAAAGTTTACACTGTAATTCGGGGCACAATTGCCGCCCAAATCTTCATTGGGTTGATCATTGTTTTACTACTTTCCTTTTTAGCTCAGGCAATAAATTTAAAAGCTCTCGGCTGGTTACTAAAGTTAATTTCGGATATCTGGGTAATCGCATTTATTATCTTATTTCAACCGGAAATACGAAGGTTACTTATTATTCTCGGTGCAAATCCAATTGTAAAATTATTTATTAAAGCAGATGATGTTTCTGCTGCCGATATCATTGCCGATGCAGCTTTTGAAATGGCACAGCATCAGCATGGTGCTTTAATTGTTATGGTAAAATCTACAGGCATCAAAGGTATTGTTGAAACCGGTGAGCTAATAAATGCAAAAGTTACGAAAAGTTTAATTAGATCTATTTTTTACCCAAGATCTCCGCTGCACGATGGAGCAGTGGTGGTTAAAAATGATATTATAGAAGCAGCCCGCTGTACGCTTCCGCTTTCACAATCGACAACTATAGACGGGGTCTCGCTCGGAATGCGTCAT
>JAENZU010000666.1 GCA_016841125.1 Melioribacter sp.
CAAAATCTGTTAACTGGTCAATCAATGCTTTTGCCTGCTCATCCAAAGCGATGATGCCCCCCTCTTCCCTGTATTTCTTTACTTTTTCTTCAGCTAGAATAAGCTGATTAAGTTTCTCTTCCCTTTGCTCTGTTAAAAAATCTTTAACCGCAATTAATTGAGTACGATTATAAAGTAAGTTTAACCCCTCATAAGCATTTGCGTAAACATTTGCGACTAATGACGCTTCATATGGTGATGGCGATTCTACTGAAATATCAACAATATCCAAACCACGTTTTTGATCAATCTGAACGACACTTTCAAGTGTTTTAGCCAATTCATAAGGAGTCTTTAAAATTGTAAGTTCATCAGAAAATGTTTCGTCTTTTTTCATGAGCAGATAAAAGGCTTCTATATCAGAATTCACTTTGTATGAGTCAATCAAAGTTTCGGCGGCACGTTCACGTAATCTATAACTTTTAAGGATCTCGATTTCATTCGCAATAAATCTGTCATTACCCCAATCATTAAATTCGGGCATCAGTGGTGAACTTAATATACTGCCGGAAGGTTTAGCAATTTTAAGTGCGGTTGTTGTCGAATAAATGTCTTGAGCATTTATAGCGTAAACTATTGATACTGCGAGCCCCGTAATTGCAATGATAATAATCGGCACTAAATTCTGCCGAATTAGAATCAAATAGTCTTTAAGTGTGTTCTCTTCACTATTTCTAAGTATTTCAAGTTTGCTTTTATTTTCCGAACCATTAATCATATTAATTCCTGGCAATATTAATTATTAAGATAGAAAGCGAAATAAGCGCTGAAAAAACCGATAACCCGATACTAAACCAATCCTTAAAATATAATCGAGGGGAACCGGGCACCAACACAACATCAGTGGCTTGGATTTCGGGAATGAATTTTGTTTTCATTTTTAGATTTTCTTCCCACATTAAATCGTTATAATTTACTTTAATCATGGTTTGGGTTGAATCACCTACAATCCTATAAATTCTAACATCTTCCAAATCTGCGTCATCAGTTGGACCGCCGGTGTAGGAAAGTAAATCTGTTAAAGATGTCGTGATAGGAACTAAATATCTTCCCGGGTATTTTACAAATCCCCAAACTGCCACTTTCATATTTAATTCACCCGGCTCGGAATAATCGAAATAACCGCCCTGCTGCCTTTGACTAAAATTATCAATGGCACCTAGTTCCATATCCTTAACTTGCGCAAATGATAAAACTGAGAATCCTAAAAAGATTAGAAAGAGAAAAGACTTTTTCATTAAGCACCAAATATTTTTTTGTAATTAAATTCTTTCAATTTTAGGCGTGATGTTTCTTGTTGTTATTAGACTACCCAAAATTGGCAAACTAATGCCCAAAATCAAAACAATAATATTAGTAAAATTTATGATTTCAGTAAAGTTTAAATTAACATATTTTTGGTTGAGAAGGTATATAAAAACATTAAAAGGAATTAAACAAATAAGAGCTGAAACTAATCCGAGAAAAATTCCATTCAAAATAAGCGGAATTTTAATTGTGCTAAGCGGTGCCCCGACAAGTTTCATAGTTTTATATTGCTCTAATTTAGCATTCATTAATATTTTTTGAGTGGAGTATGTTAAATAAATTGCTAAGAAAATAAATATCACAGATACCACATAAATTACTAACTTTATCGAATTAACTAATTTTAATATTCTAAAAGTAAGATTCGCATCATAAACTGCAGATTCAATACCCTCAAGTTTTTGAAATTCCAAAACCAATTTGTCTATAGTTTCTATTGATATGAACTCAGGTTTAAATTTTATTGCGAAAGATGCAGGCAGCGGATTCTCCTCTACAACCTTCTGAAAATCAGTACCGCTTTTTTCTAGAAAACTATTTGCCGCATCTTGTTTGCTAATAAATCTTACACTTTCCACTCTCGGGTCTTTTTCAACCAGATCAGTCAA
>JAENZU010000019.1 GCA_016841125.1 Melioribacter sp.
GCCCGAAACCTTCTTCCGAAATTGCACGTACAACATTCATCCATCGCGGTATAAATGCTTTTGTTGCTACTAATCGCCTGGCAATTGCGGACCACGAAAATGTATGTTCGCCAAGTCCGATAATATTTGTATAAAACTCTTTCCACGTATAGTTGATTGGTTTGACATTCATCGCATGGTTATTATCGAGTAAATGAAACGGAAATGGGAGAACTCTGTTTTCTTCTTGATACTCCAAATTGAGCGGTGCCGCACGTCCGAATGCCGATAAAAGCGAATAGCCGGGGAATGCGCCCGGAGTTAGATCGACAAATTTCTTTGTAAGTTCGAACGGTTCTTCTCCCAAATCCGAATCGAGACCCAGCACAAAATTGGTCTGCACATACGGTATGTACCGAAGAATCATATTAATTTGTTCCGAAACCAGCATTACTTTATCCATACCTTTATTGCTGCCTGTTTTGGATTTGCCTCCAAGGTCGTACCATGATTCTATACCCGGCAGCATTGCTCTGAAACCGTTGCGGCTTAATCGCTTCATATGAGGTTCAGTTAATATGGACAAACTGCTTTCTGCAATAAAATCGATGCTGTCTTCAGGGATTGCTTCTTCTATTGCATTCATGTAATCATCGAAGCGAATACCGAAATTGGGATCGTGCCATCCCACAAGAGGTCTTTTAAATTTTGTAAGCAGGAATGTCAGGTCTTCCTTTAAAACCTCAAAGTCTAAAGGCTGATATGCTACGGTGGAATCGATACAAAAACTGCATGTGTATGGGCAGCCCAAACTGCCGAGCATCGGAACCATCTTTATTAATGGAGCTTTCTTTAAAGTTGGTTCAATAAATTTCCATCGTTCCTTAACTCCCGGTAGTGATACGGGTTGAGTTTTAGCAGATAGATACATCCCCTGCGGACGATGAGGTGAGCAGTCCTGTAATATTTCTGAGATGATATTTTTATCCGTGAATCCCGTCACATAATCAAAATAGTAGACAGCATCCTCCGGATAGCAACGTGCATGAGGGCCCCCCAAAACAGTAACAGCTCCGCGTGACTGGAGAATGTTACTTATTGCATATGCGGTCTGTGCAGCCTCGGTAAAAGCGCCGATAAAAACCAAGTCGGCGTTTTTTGGCAGTTCGTTCATTAGATCTTCTTTGCCCGTAAAACAAACATAGGTTACATTATGACCTTCCTCTTCACACCATACACCTACAACCTGCGGCATTATGCTTGCAAAGTTTGCATTCATAATGCGGGCAAACAATTTTCTATTCGGTTTTTTTGATACTAGATCTATAATTCCAATTTCTAATTTCCGTTTCATTCCGGTACCTGCTTTCACCTTAGTTCAAATTTCAATTATTATGATAATTGCGTCACAAACATAATGTGGAGTAAATTGTCATTAGAAGAAGATATTCAATTAGGATGCGCAATAAATGAATCTAATGGATGAAAAAAGGATTAATCCTTTTGGATGATAGATTTTGGATCGGCAATCATTAAAAACTTAGTTATACAAGCCTTTTAATTACAACTACGGTAGCATCATCATCCCATTTTTTCATATTTCCGAACTCTTTTGCCGCGTTAAAAATAGCATCTAAAATATCCGCAGCGTCCTTATCTCTATTTTTAATTATGATCTCTTTTAATAGTGCCAGCCCGAATTCCTCTCCGTTTTTATTTTGTCTTTCCATAATCCCGTCGGTGAATAATACGAGAATACTCTCTGGAATAAATTCTACATAAGAGCGGCGCAAATCAATTTCTTCCAATGCCCCAAATACAAGTCCGGTTGATTCCAATTCCGTTACCTCCTCCTTGTTAACCAATATTGGTGAAGGATGACCCGCATTTATATAAAATAAATTTCCGTTAGTTTCCATCTCGGCATAGAAGAGTGAAATAAACCTTGTGGAATAAACACTTTGGTAAATTACCCGGTTTAATTTTTTGAGTGTGTAAACCATCTTAGTTTGGTTTTCTAATCCCATGCGGAGACCAACAATAACATCCCTTGCCATTAAAGCAGCCGGTATACCATGCCCGCTCGCATCTCCGATGCAGAACCCAAATTCATCTTCATTAAATTTATAGTAATCGAAAATGTCGCCCCCGACAAGTTCAGCCTGCTGGGAACTGCCGGCAATTTGATACCCCGGAATATTGGGCGAAGAAGTAGGAAGTAAACTTTTTTGAATAAGGTACGCCTGTTCATATTCATTCTTGATTGATTCTGAAAGCAGTCTGAAATTTAATACTGCTCTCACCGCGTTTAGACAAAATTCAATTTCTTCGCGTACCCACCCATCTCTAAGTTCGAAGATTATTATCCAGCTGTTATCCTGATTGTGAACAATAATTGCAACAGGAATAGAATATTCTTTTTTCTTCGAGTCAATAATGCCGATGGTCAATTCCGGTTTATCAAAAATGTATGTTTTAGAATACAAAACTGATTGAACGGCATTTGAATTTATTGAGATACTGGTTTCAATATTAATATCGTGTATATTCGATATGGGAGAGACAAGAACATATTCATCGCTGTTCTTCTCATAGATGCGTCCTTTGCCTATATGAAGATCAACTCCAAAAGTCCTTTCCAGTTCTATCACAATTGTAAACAAAAAATCTGTACCGGATTTGGCTATGTTTATTTTACTTAATAACGAATCTAGCTTTCTGTAGAATTCTTTGGGTTCAATCATCTTTTTAGCTATAAATTGTGGGTATAAAATTTTACGTAAAAAGTTAGGGTTACGCTTCGCTTAAAACAATCGGGCTTTGGGATGAAAAAAGAACTACATCTTTTGGGTGAGTGAAATCTATGCAGCAGAGTTTTTCAGTGAATTCAAAATAAAACTCATATGCCCACATTTGAAAATGTGGGTTAATGAAAAATCATCCTTTTTGGAAAGCCCCCTATTGGGAAATTATCGGATTCCCGCTTGCACGGAAATGACACTTTATTTTTTATAGAAATCTTTATTAGGGTTTTCCATTGGCACATGAATATTATACAGCTTTTCGGATCCGAACAAAACCGCAAGCCAACGGGTACTTTCACTGCTTTCAAACATAAACTTAAGTGTCATTGTTAGAGGTATGCAAAGAATGGCGCCCACTACACCAAGCAGGCTGCCCCAAAAAATAAGTGAAAGAAAAACAACCAAAGTAGATAGCCAAAGATGTCTTCCCATAACACGCGGCTCAACCACATACCCTATTATGAATCCAATAACTGTTATACCTGCAACTACAAGCAGTGCACTGCCGAGACCAAGTTGTACCAGAGCCATAATCGCAGGTGGAATTGTAGCAATAACTGAACCTATATTAGGAATATAATGAAGGAGGAAAGAGAGGAAGCCCCAAAGTATTGGGAAATCTACACCGAGAATGTACATCCATACGGTAGTTAAAATTCCGGCGGCTAAATTAATCAATGTTTTTATTATCATATAACGTTTCATATCAATAATAAATTTTGTAAACCGCGGAAATATATGATGAGGATCGCCAAGGATAGTTCTAAGTTTTGCCGGAAAACTTGAAACTTCGAGCAATATAAAAGTAACGGTTAGTAGAATTAGAATAAGATCTGATAGTGCCGAACTTAATCCTGACAGAAAACCCGCAGTAAGTTTCATTATTGCAGCCGGATTAATATAATCTAATAAAATTTTTTGTGTACCCGTAAAACCCTTACTTCTCAAAAAAGAACTGAGTTCAATTGCCTGTTCTCTTATACTTGTCTGCAGTGACGGCAGTTCATCCGAGAAACCGCTAAGGGAATTACCGATTTGCGCACTGATCAAAAATATAATAATTATCATTACTGCCATAACTATAGAAACTGAAAATCCGGATGGGATATGTTTACTCTTTAGCCAAAGTACTCCGGGGGTTCCAAGTATCGCAAGAAATATGGAAACAAGAAAAAGTAAAACAACAGATTGCGCAAGATTAATACCTGCTATTATAATTACCAATGCCGCCGCGGCATTGAGCATATGCAATCCGCTAAATTTATTTTTCTTTTCAGTCATATATTTACTGGTTAACCTAGCGTCAAAATTGTAATGAGATTATTTTTATTGGGATAATAATTAAACGAAGTTAATGCTCCTGTTCACAAAAAAGGAACCGATATAGATATTCAATACAAAAAAAACAAGAGCATAACTTCAATAATTTATAGTAATTATTAACAAACCTTTAAACTGCGCTGCGTCCGCTAATCACTCTAAACAAAATTAATATTACAGCAATCACCAGAAGAACGTGAATAACTCCACCCATTGTGTATGCGCTCAGAAAACCAAGCAGCCACAACACTACTAAGACAACTGCGATAGTGTATAACATTGTATTTCCTTTCCAATTAAAAAAAATGATTAATTATGTTTTATTTATGTTTGAATTTGCCTCCCTATCTATGGGAGCACCAACTTATTCAACAGATTCTTTTCCGATACATCAACTATTTAATTTGAAATATGTTGTTGTTAATAAATTACAATCAATTATATAGCCGGCACGGAATAAAAAGAACATTTTGTCATTCCTTCTTTAAGGGTTAATGGATTAAGAAAATTTAGATGAACAACTAACCCTTAAAAAATGAAATGATATTACTTTTTAAATTTAAGTTTAGCGTTGAACAATAATCTCAACTCTTCTATTGTTTGCTCTTCCTTCGGCACTTGTATTATCAGAAATGGGTCTATCTTCGCCGATTCCCTGAGCAATAACAAGATTGCTTGGATATCCGCGAGATATCATATATGTGCGGACAGCATCTGCACGATTCTGAGATAACACTTGATTTGAAGCGTTAGAACCCTGTGAGTCGGTATGCCCTTCGATGAGCAGCCTACGATCTTTTTTTGTTAACAGCGCTTGAGTAACTTGGTTCAATTTGGTTTGCGCTGCAGGAAGCAGAACTGATTTGTTTGAGGCAAAGACAACACTTCCGGAGAGTGTGATAACGAGACCGCGAGCTTCTTCCTGAGCTTCAAGCAAACTTGCTTCAGCTTCTTTAAGGGCTTTTTGTTCTGCCGCAAGCTGTGTAGCTTTAAGTGCTGCATCTTTCTCAGAAGCAGCCAGCTTTGTTTTTGAATCTGCTATAATCTGAGTTTGTGCAGTTTGATATTCTTTGTTCGACTTTTCAGCTGCAAGTTTTTCAGAGGCATTGTTACCTAGCCCTTCTGCCATTTTTGCTTTTCGGTCAGCTATATAAGCAAGGTCAATTGTCTGAAATGAACTAGGATCGTCTAGAAAAGATTTTTCAGCAGCGGCTAGAGCCACTTGGGCTTTGTGAAGTTCAGCAGGCACTAATTTTGCAGCATGTCCTTCACTTGCTTTCTGGTAAGACTGTCGGGCGCTGACAAGTTCTGAAGGGGGAAGACTTGCAGAACACCCGATAAGTAATCCGGTAACTGCTGCGATAATAAAGTATTTAATGTTTTTCATTTTCAATTCCTTTTTTGATTTTACTTGTTTTCTTTTTGAAGATCTGTGACGCGTTCCAACGCTTTTGCTGCTTCAGTTTTATCTGCATCTCCGTGTGAAAGGACTATTGCCAATTCGGCATCGGCTTTTGCACGCAGCAGCATTGATTCTGCCTGTTCTTTTTCACCATCTTTAGCTAAAGCCTCGGCTTTTACCAACCCTTCTGTTGCGAGTTGTAACTAACGCGTTGCGCTTGGAATTTCTGTAGCCCCTACTTCTTGTGCATCTCGGATAGCAGACGTAGAAGCTTCCTTATTTACTACATCAGGGCTGCTGCCGCAACCGGCAAACATAAAAGCGATAAGCATAAATACCGCTAATATGGAAATATTAAATTGATTCATTGATTCCTCCAACTATATTTTTTTGTAATGTGATTATAAATTTCCGCTACTCTAAGCAGCAGAAAAATTTTAGTTATGAATTCTAAATGAATGTACTAAGGTTAGCCACTTCATCCAATACTGCAAAGGGATGAAAAAGGAACTAGCTCTTTTAGATGTGTAATTTATAATGCGGATGGATTGCTTTGAAGAACTCCGGAGACCCCGGAGTAAATTTGCAATTTTTCTGATTTTAATATTTGGAATAAAGCATCATTGCATGCCTGAAATTAATTCAATTACTAAAATCCCCAAAGCAGCCAACTGTCTTTGGCTTTCCTTACAAGTAATTTAATTTCATAAGTGCTTTCTTTCAAATTTAACATAGCGGATTCCAGATTTTGTGCCGACACTGAATCTGACAGCATCTTTCCTATTATTCCATTTCCTGATTTAATATCCCCGGTAATATTAGATAAATCATTTGTGACATCGGAAACATTATCCATAGTTGTTTTTAATGAAAGCAGTATTTCCTTCATATCAATTTGTTCAAAGCTCACCTTGGCATCATCAATTAGATTTTTTAATCCTTTTGTACCCTCACTTAAATTAACAATAGAAGAATCGATAGCCGCCGCCATTGAATTATCCATTAAGAGTCTTCCGATCGTACCTTCCCCCGATTCTATGTTGCCGGTTATCTTAGCCAAATCATTCGTAATATCGGTCGCATTATCTAAGGTAGATTTTAGAGAAACAAAAATATCGTCTATGCTCAAGGGCTGAGACGTTAAAATAATATCGTTATGTTCAATTATCTCTTTACCGCCTGTGCCGGGATTAATAATTAATGTCTTGCTGCCCATTAGTCCTTCGGACCCGATACTGGCTACAGCATCTTTCTTTATAAACTTGCGTGTACTTTCCTCAATCAGAATTTCCACACTAACGGAAGTGTCGCTCACTATTGCAATCTTATCTATTGTGCCTACATTAACACCGGATAATCGCACATTATTTCCAACTTGAAGTCCGGCAACATCTTTGAATATTCCGCTCACTCGAAAAGTAGAGCTGAATAGCTGCTGTCTTTCCCCAATGAAATAAATACCCAAAACGAATATCGTAATACCAAGCGAAACAAATATTCCGACTTTAATTTTATTAGTTGATTCTTTTTTCATTTTAACTACTCAAACAATTAGTAAATTTTTATTCGAAAAACGATCTGATCCACGGGTCTTCTGATTTCTCCAGTTCCGAATATGTCCCTTCGGCAGCGCATATCCCTTCTTTAATAACTATGATTCGGTTTGCTGTAATTTTTGCACAGTCAATATCGTGTGTAATAATAATGGAAGAAGTGTTGTATTTCTCCTGCACTTTCAAAATCAGTTTACTTATCTCTTTCGATGTGATAGGATCAAGTCCGGTAGTCGGCTCATCATAAAGCATTATTGACGGTTTCAAAATCAACGTTCTCGCTAATCCCAATCTTTTACGCATACCACCCGAAAGCTCTGAAGGGGTTTTGTCAATAGCTTCATCAAGCCCGACATTTTTTAAAGCCTCTTTTACAAGTGAGAATATTTCATCCTTTGAGATTGAATGCAATTGCCGTCTGAGCGGAAATTCAAGATTCTCTCTAACAGTCATTGAATCGTATAGAGCGCCGCTCTGAAAAAGGAACCCTATCTTTCTTCGAATATCAATAAGTTCGTCCTCGTCTAGTTCGGATATATCCTGCCCGAAAATAAACAGCTTCCCGTCATCAGGTTCATCTAAGCCGACAATACATTTGATCAGCACCGATTTACCGGTACCGGATTTACCGAGCACAACTACATTTTCTCCTTTGTTAATAACCAAATTAATATCACGCAGCACATGGTTATTTCCGAAAGATTTCTTAAGATGTTCCATCACTAAAACAGGTCCTGTTTGATCTTCAATCTCTGAAACTATATTTTTTTGTACTTGTGTTGACATTCTTTTTATTACCAAAATTAATTTTGATATAAACTAGTAATCTGTACTGCAATCATATCAATTATAAAGACCATTAAAGATGCGAATACCACAGAAGAGTTTGCCGCTTTCCCAACTCCTTCAGTACCTTTATTTGAATAATATCCTTTATAACTTCCTATTAAACCTATAGCAAAACCGAAAAAGAAAGTTTTAATGAATGCAGGAAAGAGATCATTAAAATCGAGACTTTGAAATATCTGTGCAAAAAACAAGTGGAGGCTTACATCACCTTTTAAATTAACTCCGACAAATGAACCTAATAAACCAACCATGTCGGCAAAAACCACCAATACAGGCAGCATAAATGTTGCAGCAACAACTCTGGTTACCACAAGATATTTAAATGGATTAGTATCTGATACCTGCATTGCATCTATTTGCTGAGTCACATTCATGGATGCCAATTCGGCACCAATTCCCGAACCAACCTTTCCGGCAAAAATTAACGAGGTGATCACCGGTCCTATTTCCCTTATTATTGAAACGGCAACCATTGCCGGCAGCCAAGACTCCGCACCGAAATTTGCTAAAGTTGGGCGTGACTGGATTGTTAAAACTAACCCGATGATAAAGCCTGTAATGATTACCAATGGAAATGATTTATAACCTATTAGAAATGTCTGCTTCATCAGTTCATTAAATTCGTACGGCGGTTTAAACACCTCTCTAAAAAAATGGAGTGTGAAAATAGTGAGTGAATATACTTCCAAAAAGAATTTTTTAAATACAGAATCTTTTACGATTTCTTCATCCAAGTTTTCATTCTGAAGTTTCGGTAAAGTTATTTTTTTCATTTTTTCAAGCTAACCAAAATGTCTAAAAAACAGTTACGCCTGAGGCGCACAAGTAATACGGTTATTAAAAGTTGTGTTTTTCGTGCACATTTCCCACGTTTGAAAACGTGGGTTAATACTAACAGAAGTCTTTTGAGACAACTTCTGACAAAGAAATAATATTTAACTATTCACTGGTCTCTACTTATGTCTATAAATCCGCTTCATTCCGTAAGGGATATAAAAATTATGTTCGAGTTCCCTTGAACATCTCTAAATAGATAAGTTTTGAAATAGACAGAAATAGTTGTGCAAAAACATAAAATGTTCTTTTACCAAATGGTTTTGAATTCGCGAAATTTTGTTCAGTTTCAAATTCAATTTTATGCTTTAACCGGATTACATATTTTTCTTCCGTAGATGAAATACTAACAAGTATCATTTTTCTACCTCAGGAATAATTCAGTTTTTATCAGGTATAATAATTCTAAGTTCTCAGGTAGTATTCAATCGATCTAAAGGATGAAAAAGGAACTACATCTTATTGTTGATTAATTCATCCAATTCGCCCGCCAAAATGATGAGAGTTTATTGTTTCATTACCGTAATACTCTCGGCTATTATTTTAGCGGTCTCTTTTGAATATGCATAATTGGCAACCTCAAGACGTGTGTGCAATGCCAGTTTCTCCATAATATTATGAATATGGCTTTTTACCGTAAGGAAAGAAATATGCATTCTCTGAGCAATTTCTTTATTGCTTAATCCTTCGCTAAGAAACCTTATAACTTCAAGTTCCCGTTTTGTCATGCTGTAGGCGTCTTTAACTTTCAACTTACCCTCTTTAACAGCGTGATCAACAATCTCGGTAAAAAGTGTATCAACCTCCAGCGACGGAAATACTGTCGATCCCTCTGCAACAGTTCTAATTGCAACAAGAAAATCTTTTATGGAAGCATCTTTTAGAATAAACCCTGTTGCGCCGGCTTTTACAAACTGCATTATATCGGCTTGAACAGGTGCGAGATCCATAATTAGAATTTTTGCTTCCGGGAAATCAATCTTGACTAATTCAACAACGTGCAGACTGTTTTGACTCCGCAAACCTAAATCCAATAAAACCACATTCGGTTTTAACTGCCTAATTTTTTTAATTGTATTTCTGCCATTTCCTGAAGCTGCAGAAATTACAATATCTTTGTATGGTTTCAGAATCGAAAGCAAACCTTCCCTTAACAGGCGGTTATCTTCGATAAGCAGCAATTTTATTTTTTTCATAATCTTTCCTTTTCAATCATAGATTAAAAAGCGGCATCTCATTTTGTATCCAGTATAACAGGCAGCCCGTCTTTACCGCTTCCAATAATTATAACTTTCGCATTGGTTGATTCGGCAATCTTCAATGTAGCTTCAATACCTTTCCAGCGTAGTAATTGCTCACTGATGCCTGCTGCAACTATAGTCTGAAAATCAGCTATACCTTTTGCTTCAATCCTTTTCCTGTCTGCTTCCTGTTTTTCTTTTGTAAGTATAAACTCCATTCTCTGGCTTTCCTGATCCGCGCGCTGCTTTTGCTCAATTGCTTCGGTAAGCTGAGCCGGCAATGCTACATTACGTATCGGTGTATTTTCTATTGTAACTCCGCGTGGAGCAATAGTCTTAGCAAGTTCCTCTTGAATTGCGGAACCGAGTTGTTCCCTTTCGGATGAATAGAGAGCGCTTGCCTGGAAGCTTGCTGTTACCGCGCGGCAGATTGAACGAAATTGCGGAATTAAAATAATGGTTTCATAATCTCCGCCTGCAACTGTTTTATATACCCGGGCTGCGGAATCGGGGTTGAGTCTGTAAAGTGCGCTTACTTCTAATCCAATGGTAAGCCCTTCGCGAGAAAGAGCCTGCATTGATTCTTTGTGCTCTTTTGTCTGGATTGAATATTTGACCACGTTAGCAAGCGGATTAACAATATTGATCCCTGCCGGCAGCGGTTTTACTGAAACAATTCCGAAAAAATCCACAACTCCTACCTGCCCCGCCGGAACTTGTGTGAAGCACTGAAGAAGTGCAATAATTCCAAATACGATAGCTGCAGCAATACTGATTTTACGAGATGTTTGATACGCGGGGTTGTTATCAAACTTTTGCCTGCTTGAGCTGAACCAGACAAAGGCGGCGATTACAACAACTAAAAGCGACAGAATAAATAGCATAATATTCTCCTAAATTAATTAATACAGCATCTTTTGCTGCATTAACAATATGCCGCTAATTGGTATGTAATTACAATCGGTCAAAAGAATGAAAAAAGGACTACATCTTTTGGGGGATAAGGGCTTAGGCTAAATTATATTTTGCAGTTCACTTTTTGAAAGGTCTACTGCCCGAACAATTTATTAAGATTTTTTAATTTTTAATGTAAAAGTAATTTTAGTCCCCTTACCAAGTTCACTTTCGATCCAAATTTTGCCGCCTTGTTTTTCAACAAACTCTTTACTCAGCGGCAATCCAAGTCCGGTACCTTTTTCTCCCTCGGTGCCTTGTGTTGAATAAATAGTTTGAAAGTTAAAGATCTCATTAATTTTTTCGGGTTTCATTCCTACTCCATTATCTTCAACGGAGACTTCGGTAACACCCCTTTTCCTACTGGCTGATACTGTTACCTTTCCGCCGGCACGGGTAAATTTGATGGCATTAACAATAAGGTTCTGAAGAATTGACCGGAGCAGGTCAGCATCTGAATAAACAACCATCTCCTTCTTAATGTTACATGATAAAGAAATATTTTTCTGCTTGGCCATTATATTCAATGTTTCAATCACTGTATTAATAGCATTGAGGAGTTTCAGTTTTTCAGGTTTAAATTCAAGTATATTTCTTTGAAGCATCGACCATTTCAATAAATTTTCCAAGAGCCCAAAAAGATTTTTTATACTCGTATTTAATTCACTCCCAAAAGTTTTTACATGATCGTGAGATAAATTTTCAATTCCAGTAGATAGCAATTCGGAATATCCCAATAATGATTGGAAAGGATTTCTTAGATCGTGAGCAATAATTGCGAAGAATTTGTCTTTATAAACGTTGAGTATCTTAAGCTCATCATTAGTTTCTATCAAGGAGTTTTCTATATTTTTTTGGGGTGTCAAATTAATTACGGCAACCTGGCATTTTTGTTCGGCTTCAAGCGGGTCATTTAATACTATGGCTTCCAGAAGCACATTAAATAACTTTTTGCTTTGATTGATCATTACCAATTCGCAGGATTGTTTTATTTTGGATGTAAAAACAGTTTTAATAAAATTATTAAAAATTTCCCTTTCACCAAGATTGATATATGTGTTTAAACTTTTGCCGATTATTTTTTTTCTATCTATTTCAATCATATTGGCTGCGGTCAGATTAACTTCCTCAATCATACCATTTTCGTTCAATGTAAAGTAAGGAATAGGTGAAAAATCAAACAGGCTCACATATTTATTTCTGGAAACCTCAAGTTCATCCTGCGTAATTCTTAGTTCTTCATTTTGATGTTGAAGTTCAATTTGATGAACCCGCAGCAAATGTACCAGTCTCTGAAAATCTTTTAATTTGTCAACCGGTTCTTTTTGATAGTCGGTCTCATTTGTATCAACTTTATCTTCTGCGGGCTCTTTATCTATTCGTTTCATTTTCAAGACCTCTTTTAGTTTAGGTTTTGTATTGCATTGCCAAAAGAATAAGCTTGGTTCCTTTAGAACCATGTAGTATCTGACGTGCATTCACTAACAATTTTCTTTTGCTGCCATTTAAAAATTTGTGCTCTATCTCATAATCTTCAAAAAATTCGTTTTTGGGAATTATTTGTTCCAGCAGTTTTTTCAATTCGGGTATGTCCCAATTTTTCTTTTCAATTTCATAAATATACTTTCCAACAATTTTTTCGTTTACAGTATTAAACATTTTGTGAAAAGACCGGTTTGCTGAAACTACCATTAGATCTTCGTCAAGTATTATTAGAGATTCCCTTACGGTATCAACAATATTATCTGCATACTCGCGTCCAAACTGAATGCTCTTGTTTAGTTCTCTTATTTCATCATAAGCATTCTTTAATCTGTCAATATTTAAAAATGTAATTACCACCCCGTCAATTATATTATCTATAGTTCTGTAAGGGAGAATTCGCATCTGATACCAGGTGCCGTCGGTTGTCTGCAGTTCAACCTCTCTAAATACAAGCGTTCTCAAAACTTCTTCAGCATCTTCAATCAAATTTTGATATCTGATATTGGTTGCAATATGGCTAATGGGTCGCCCTATATCAGTTGAAATTAAGTTTACAACTTTAGTAGCGTGAAAAGTAAACCTCTTAATTAACAGATCATTGTTCAGAAAAATTGTGGGTATATTGGTACTATCCAGCAGATTTTTCATATCATTATTTACAATCGATAACTCATCATTTTTATTTTGAAGCTCCGTATTGACAGTTATTAACTCCTCGTTGAGAGACTGTAATTCCTCTTTAGAAGTTACCAGTTCTTCATTAGAACTCTGCATCTCCTCATTGGTAGATTGCATTTCTTCGTTATTCGATTTCAACTCTTCATTGGAAGTTTCCAATTGCCCAATAGATGCTTTCAAATTTTCTTTGGTAGATTTCAGTTCCCTCTCAAGATCTTTAATGATTTTAGCCGATCCACTATTAAATTTAATATTTTTGGTATCCGTTTCGGTTACGTTTTTTTGTTCCTCAAAAATAATTAATAAAGAACCTTCCATTTCCGCCGGTTCATTAACAGGTTTAACCGTAATATTTATTAACCGCCACCTGCCGGAAATTTTCACCTTTACTCCATCAGCCGAAAGGGGTTTTTTACCTGAAACCACTTTTCTAATTAATGCGGGAAGTAATTGCTGCAGACCTTCGCGAGCCATTTCGAAAATATTCATTTTAGCTTCGCCGTGTGGCAGTTCGAGGTATTTGCCTGAACTGCCGTGAAGATAAACTATCTCTCCGTTTTCGGTCGCTATTAAACAATCGGGCGAATAATTATTAAGTATAGCTTTTTCAGCCATTTGAGTTATGTTTTTTACCTCTTTCTTTTCCATGATCTTCTCATTTTGTCTTCTTATCAAGGGGCTTACAGGGAATTCAAAAAACAACGTTGATGAGTAAATGGAATCTCTGCGTTTATATATTTTCCATTTCTTTTCTATCATTGTAAATAAATCGACAAATCCGCCGATAGTTTCCGATGAACCGAGAAAGAGAATCCCCTCCGGTAAAAGACTATAGTGGAATAAAGGAATTATCTGCTTCTGCAGCTCAGAATTAAAATAAATTAAAAGATTGCGGCAGGAAACTAAATCGAGTTTTGTAAAGGGCGGATCTTTAATTAAACTCTGCGGTGCAAAGACCAGCATCTCCCGGATCTCTTTTCGAATTTGATGAATATTCCCAATCGAAGTAAAGAATTTTTTTAATCTTTCATTTCCTACATCTGATTCAATACCGGTAAATTTTCCGAGGCGCGCTTTCTCAATTGCTTCGATATCAATATCTGTGGCAAATATCTGCACGTTAAATGTCTTTTTCGTTTCATTTAAGCATTCTTTTAATAGAATTGCAATTGAATATGCTTCTTCCCCTGAAGAGCATCCGGGTACCCAAATTCTTATTGAGTCATTATCCGGTTTACTTTTAACAATCTTAAGCAAAACATTTTTTAATTTTACAAATGATTCCGGGTCCCTGAAAAAATTTGTTACTCCTATTAGTAAATCTTTAAATAAATTTTCAATTTCCTTAGGATTTTCCTGCAGAAGCCGTATATAGTTTGGAAAATTATCCAATTGGGAAACATTCAGCCTTCTTTCAATACGCCTTGAAATTGTGTTTTGTTTATAATGTGAAAAGTCGTGTCCGGTACTAGTTCTAAGCAGAATAAATATTTTTTGAAAAGCATCTGGCATTTTCCCATCGGTTATGGCTTTATCTAATAATAATCCTTTAACTTTTTGCGAGGTATATTTCATCAATTGATCAGGCATTTTTTCGGGGGGCAAAATGTGGTCCGCCAAACCGCTTTTAATTGCACTATTCGGCATACCATCGAATTTTGCTGTTTGGGGATCCTGAACCATAACCATTCCCAATTCACTCTTAACCGCTTTCAGTCCGGCAGTTCCGTCGCTTGCCATGCCGGAAAGAATAATACAGATAGCTTTTTCGCCTAAATCGGCGGAGAGAGATTTGAAGAAAAAATCGATCGGAAGTCTAAACCCGTGTGCTTCATGCGGTTCAATTAATTGGATTGTACCGTGCAGTATTCCAAGATCCCGGTTAGCGGGCGCAACATAAACATTGTCGGGTTCAATCGTCATTCCATCCCGGGCTTCATATAATTTCATTTTAGTAGTTTTTTGTATCAGCTCCGGCATAAGACTTATACGAGTGGGGTCTAAATGCGAAACAATTATAAATGCCATCCCGGTATTTTCCGGCATACTGGAAAAAAAAGTTTCAATAGCTTCTAATCCGCCGGCGGAGGCTCCAATACCTACAACATAAAACGAATTATTGGATGGCGCCGCTTTAGGTTTATCGTCCCTTTTTTTAACCACCGCCTTTTCAGAAATTTTCTTTTTCTTCATAACTTCTTCACATATGACTTTGGTTTATTTTTGCCAAATGACAAAACTCATTTAAGTTAAATAGAAATTTTTCCACCCAAATAGATCAAAAGGATGAAAAAAGGACTAGTCCTTTTGGATTAATCCCTTTATGAATTTGAAAATGGCACTATTTTAAAATTGTTTAAGATCAGTAATTCACTTTACAAATAAGCTGAATAGGTACCGATTATTTAAACCGCCTTTTGGCAGCCTTATATTAAATGAACAATCATAGAAACAAGTTAATTCTTATTTCTTATGCATCTTCATCGGTACCGTTTTACCTTTTACCATTTTAGAGGTGTCGCTTCTCATCCCGATAGGTTCCATCATCATTGGTTTGTTGTTCATTGTCTCGGCATTTTCAGCGGAAATCATTTTATTCATTTCAGGGTTGTTAGTTATTAATTTTACCAGTTTCATCATTTCTGCTTCATTACCTGTAGTTTTTTTGATTAGCATTTCCATCATAGCAGAGCGCATTTCTGAATCGGATGCAATTTTAGTCATCCACTGATTAGACTGATCATCTTTCACTGCTTTATCCTCTGCCGGTTTATCTTGTGCAAATAGTGTGAATGGTATAATTAGAAGTAATAATATTATTAGGTTTTTCA
>JAENZU010000667.1 GCA_016841125.1 Melioribacter sp.
TGTACAGGGTTCATATAAATATTGATTTGCCTTTTAAGACCGCCCTGTGTCTGAACCGAAGCAACTCCTTCGACTCTTTCCAACAAAGGTTCAATTTTATCCTCAGATAATCTTCTAAGTTCTGCAGGTCCTAAATATTGAGAGCTAAGATTTAGAAACATTATCGGCTGCATCGAAGGGTCGAAAACAAAAACAAAAGGTTCTGATGCTTCATCCGGCATAAAGTCTCTGATCAAATCCATATTTTTTCTAATATCGATTTCCGCCTGATCCATATCGGTGCCGTACTTAAATTCCAGCGTGATTATCGAAGCACCTTTAAACGATTGCGAATTAACTTTTTCAATATTTTTTACAGAGGAAACTGCTTCTTCAAGTGGACGTGTAACCAAATTCTCGATATCTTCCGGTCCGACGCCGCTGTAGTTTGTTATTACGCCGGCAATCGGAAAAGTTATATCTGGAAAAAAATCTATCTTTAACTGTGAAAAAGAAAAAAAACTAAACCCGATAACGATCGCATAGATCATCAGCAATGTTATCTGTCTTTTAATCGAAAATTTTGAAAGTGTCATTTTAAAAACTCTTTATTAATCAATTACGTTAACTTTTTGACCTTCTCTAACTACGTTTTGACCGACGACTACAATGCTATCGTTCGATTTAATTCCGCTTACTACTTCAACTCTGCCGTTGCTCGATATTCCTATTGCCACCTCTGCTAGTTCAGCAAGACCATTTGCTGTTTTAAAAATGAAATACTTCTTAACCGGTTCTTGAATTCCGGTAGATTTATTTATTTTCACTTCGGTCTGAGGCATTAATGCTGCTTCAGGAATAACAAGTGCGTTATCCCGTTTCTGTATTGTTATTAAAAACTCACCGAACATACCTGATTTAATTTCCTGATCAGCATCATTTATCTGCACTTCAACTTCAAGTGTTTTTGATATAGGGTCCAAAGCCTGATCAATTTTACGAACAGTTCCATCATAATTTTTATCCGGCAGCGAAGGGAAATTTATCGTTACATTCTGACCGATTTTAATCTGTGCCAAATCTTTGCCAGAGACTCTAAGCTTTCCTTTCATCGAATTTGGAGAGACAATCTTTACAACAGGCTGACCGGCAGGTACCATCTGATCTTTTTCAAAATATACTGCAGCCACTATTCCGTTAAAAGGAGCTTTAATAAAACTATTATCGTATTGCTCTTTTGCCTGCGCCAATTGAGTTTTAGCCTGTTCAAGCGCAATCTCCATAGTTTCCTTTTGAGTTTTTATCTGTTCAAACTGCTGCTGACTTACCGCTTTTTGATCAAACAACTTTTTCATTCTATCGTAATCCTGTCCGGTAAGTTTCAGTTGCGCATCTGCAGATCTAATTGCAGCCTCTGCCATCTCAACGTTTTGCTTAAGCATTTCATTATATTGAACCGCGAGAGTTTGTCCCGCATCAACTTTGGTTCCCGGACGAACACGCAGTTCAACAAGTTTTTCACTCACTTTGCTAAAAACTGAAGCATCCTGTTCTGCTGTAATGCTGCCTGTTACTTTTAAATATTTTACAATCGATTCCGGTACAACTTTATAAATTTTTACCGGCACAACTGTTTCTTCTTTTTCGGCGGCAGGTTCCGAACATCCCGAAAAGCAGATTGCTGTTAAAGCAAATACCAGCAATAATCTCTTTAACATTTTAATCCTCAAATTAATTTTTCCAAATTTTTCCGATCAGACCAATTGATTTCAATAAGCTCAATTGGCTGATATTGTAATTATAAATTCCCTGAAGATATTGAACTTTGCTATTGTTATAGAGTAACTGAGCATTCAAAACATCAAGTTGTGTGCTCATACCCTCGTTGTAAAGCAGGTTGGATATTCTAAGACTCTCTTTTGCTTCAGTCATCGACTGCTTTAAGCTTTCTAAATTTTTATTT
>JAENZU010000020.1 GCA_016841125.1 Melioribacter sp.
AAAAACTTCAAAATTATATTAGGGAATTCCTTCGTTTCCTTAAATACCAGTCTCGATGAAAATTCAAATCCGTTGCCTTCCGCATATAAACTTTTGGATGCTTATCCTAATCCGTTTACGGTGCCATTTAACAACAGCGTTCGGATAACTTTTGTATCACCTGAAATTAAAAGTGCTTCGATAAAAATCTATAATATTCTGGGTGAATCTGTTAGAGATTTATTCAGCGGGGTTGCTTCGGAAGGGGAAAATATTGTATTTTGGGATGGCCGAAACGATTACGGTAAAGTTGTTGCAAGCGGAACTTATTTTTATCTGCTCCGTATCGGCGGTCAAAATCTTACTAACAAACTGGTGCTATTGAAGTAAAATATGTCTAGTATATTGCTTAAGACTCAGCAGCGTTATTTAAATTCCTTCCGCAAAGAAAACGACCCGCTTATTCTTGAAATGGAAGCGTACGCAAAAGAATTTAAAGTACCAATATTGGATTGGCAATCAGCAGAATTTTTAGAGCAAATGATTTTTTTGCATCGCCCTAAACGAGTGCTGGAAATTGGGACTGCCATTGGATATTCAACAATAAGAGTAGCAAGGCTGCTGAAGAAGAAAAGTTCAATCGATACAATTGAATTGAGTCAGGACGCAATACAGGCAGCTGAAGAAAATTTCAAGAAAGCAAAACTCACCGATAAAATTAATTTAATTGAGGGAGATGCCCTTGAGATTATGCCGCATCTCGACAAAAAATATGATTTTATTTTTCTTGACGCGGATAAGGAAGACTATCAAAAATTATTCTATTATTCTCTTATGCTTTTAAGGAAAAACGGAGTTTTATTTGTTGATAATCTTCTTTGGCATGGGTATGCGGCTATCCGAAAAGTTCCCGCCAAGTATAAAGTATCTGCTCAGCATATTAAAGAATTCAACAAACTATTTACTTCGCAAGTGGGTCTTAAAACTACCATACTTCCTATTGGCGACGGTATCGGTATTGGAATCAAAAGCTGATTATTATGGGTGAAAGAAATTATAGATTAGAAGCAGAAAAATTTTGTTCGGAGGCAGAACAATTTTCGCGCGGAGAATTCAATCAAAAGGAAGATGTAATTAGAGTAACTGAATTATCGTTAAAAAATCATGATCGGAATTATTTAGATAATTTAGCATTCAATGCAAAATACACACAAGGTTTGTTGAGAATAATAAGAAATAGGGCAAATAATATTGAGGATGAATATTTCACAAAAATTCAAAAAGAATACACCCAAAAAATTCAGGAAGTAAAAGCCCAATTAGAAGAATTGCTCTCGGGATCGGGGGGATTTATTAATTCTATATTCAACGAAAAATATTTTCTGATAACGCCGCAAGCGCTGGAAAATTTAAATTTACTTTGCGCAGACCTCGGTAAAGTAAAATCTTACCTCAACGAGAAAAAGCATAGTTAATTTGCGGATAAAGAAATAGGGTTTTTCCAATGGAAAATCATTAAAACTTTAATTAATAATTCAACCAGAAAAACCCTATAATAAATTAGGCTTTATTCTTTCTCAGCGTTTCAGAATATTTTGCAGCAACTTCCTGTACGGATTTGCTGGAAATCAAATTGTAAATTCTATCTCTCAATTCAGCCCACTCTTCGTGTAATGGACATGGATTTTCATCTGAACATTCTTTCAAACCGGTAACGCATTTAATATTAATTACGGGACCTTCAACACGTTCAACAATTTCCAATATGGAACTTTTCGTAGCTAATTCGGTAATTTTGAATCCTCCGCCGCGTCCCTTGAAAGAATCAACATAACCGTATTTCGCCATTCTTTGCAAAATTTTTGCAAGATAATGAGCAGGAATTTCTTCGCTTTTTGCTATTTCTGAAGACATGATTAATGTGTCTTTCGGCTGTCTGGCAAGGAATAAAATTGCCCTTATTGCATATTCACCAGTTTTGGTGTAAATCATAATCTGATCCTTATAATATGATTTTAATTACTTTATGGATTTGAATATCTTAATATGAAATTAAGTAAATAGGAACTCTTTGTCAATAATATCTTAAAATATTTTTTTGCCGGAGAATAAAAAATATTTCTTGGCTGCAACTTATGTAATGGGCATTATTTAACTTTCAACTTTCAGGTATTTATATTCATCGAGAGCCACTGTTTTGACACTTCCGGCTGTAGAATTTTTTAGATCATTTTCTAACAAAGGAATTTTCTCAGGTTTCAGCAGACACTCAATACTTGGCTGGTCGGCAAATTTATTTTCCATTTCAATTGCAGAGTAATATGATAAAAAATGGTGAACCGGACTTGTATTCTCATAATTGTAGTATATAACAACTTTTTGATAAAGCTCCTTTTCTACCATATTCGAATTTTCAAGTGCTCCGAATGCTGCCTCGTAATAAGATTTTCCCAAAGGACCAACTCCCAATTTTGTTCCACCGTAAAATCTTATAACGCAAATAAAAATATTCACAAGATCGAAATGCTGAATTGCATTTAATATTCTAATTCCTGCGGTACCGCTTGGTTCTCCGTCATCCGAATAGCGAAAATCATTCTCACCAAAATTAAATGCGTAACAATGATGGGTGGCGTCGTAAAATTCCTTTTTCAAATTTGCTAAAATATCGTTTGCTTCGGTTTCATTTTCAACTGGGTAGCTCTTGGCAATAAATTGTGAACCTTTTTCTTTGAATTTGAATTCCGAGTAACCGGAAGTTGTTTTAATGGTATTATTCATAGATAGCGCAAAAATTTTTCAAAAAGAAATTATTGATTTTCAAATTAACTATACCTAATATAAAATTTTAAATTCAAATAAAATTTCTGGAATGATCAACGATAATAAGATTACAATTAAGGGTGCCAGAGAGCATAACTTAAAAAATATAAGTGTAGAAATACCACGAGATACCTTTACCGTAATTACAGGTTTAAGCGGCTCGGGCAAGTCTTCATTGGCTTTTGATACAATTTATGCGGAAGGACAGCGCCGTTACATAGAATCACTTTCGGCTTACGCGAGGCAGTTTTTGAACATGCTGGAAAAACCTGACGTAGATCTGATTGAAGGTTTGAGTCCTGCAATTTCCATCGAACAAAAAGTAACAGGCGGCAATCCCAGATCAACCGTCGGGACAGTAACCGAAATTTATGATTATATGCGGCTGCTTTATGCACGCGTTGGAAGACCTAATTGTTACAATTGCGGAAGACCGGTTGAAAAACAATCTTCGGAACAGATAATTGATAGTGTGATGAGTGATCTTTCGGGACGAAAAATTGAAATTTTTGCCCCGGTGGTTCGCGGAAGAAAAGGTCATTACAGAGAACTTTTTGAAGACATTTTGAGAGATGGATTTCTGCGCGCAAGAGTTGACGGCGAGATTAAAGAACTTTCAGATGGATTTAAAGTTGACCGTTACAAAATTCATAATATCGAAATATTGATCGATAAAATGAAAATCACGGATAAATCACGTTTTCGGCTGAGCGAATCGATAGAGGTAGCTTTAAATTATGGCAACGGAAACGTAATAATCAATGACGGTAAAGAAGACAAAGTATTCAGTAGAAATTTAGCATGCCTCCATTGCGGAATAAGTTTTCAAGAGTTAGCTCCAAACTCATTTTCATTTAATTCTCCATACGGTTCTTGCCCCGAGTGCGACGGTTTAGGTGAAAAAAAAGAACTCGATATAAATTTAATTATTCCGGATTGGAATAAATCAATAAATGAAGAAGGGATTTCGGCTCTCGGCAAACCGCGTAAAATTTGGTTCTTCAGTCAATTAGAAGGTGTAGCTGAAAAACATAATTTCAACTTTGATACTAAGCTGAAAGATTTTTCAGAATCTCAATTAAACGTTCTTCTGCATGGCAGCAAAGAAAAGATACCTTTTACTTATACATTCGGCGGCGGTAAAAACGTAACTTACATGCACAAATTCCAGGGTGTGTTCAATTATATCCGTCATTATTACGATAATACTTCATCGTCAAAAATAAGGGATTGGGCGGAAGCCTACATGAATACTCTTAAATGCAGTGTTTGTAACGGAGGCAGACTTCGTAAGGAATCTTTATCCGTAACTTTTAATGATCTGAATATTGCTGAACTCACAAGGCTGTCTATTGAAAAAGCAAATCTGTTTTTTGATGATCTCACTTTAACCGATCGTGAGCAGCTTATCGCAAACCAAATTTTAAAGGAGATTAGATCCCGCTTGGGATTTTTACTAAATGTTGGACTGGATTATCTTACACTCAACCGGACAGCAAGAACGTTATCCGGCGGTGAATCTCAAAGGATAAGACTCGCAACTCAAATAGGGTTGCAGCTAGCCGGAGTTCTTTATGTGCTCGATGAACCGAGCATCGGACTTCATCAAAGCGATAATCTAAAATTAATTAATTCACTGAAAAATTTGCGGGATTTAGGAAATACGATTATTGTTGTTGAGCACGACCGCGAAACGATTGAAAGCTCTGATTTCATGGTAGATCTGGGTCCTCTTGCTGGCGAGCACGGAGGCGAAGTTTGTTTTGCCGGTATCACTAAAGATATTTTAAATAACAGTAATGGAATTTCCTCACTCACATTAAAATATTTAAAAGATGAACATTCAATATCAGTGCCGAAAGAAAGAAAAAATGGCAATAAAGAGAGCATCGAAATTATTGCTGCATCCGGGAATAATCTAAAAAATATTGATGTTAAAATACCTATTGGTACTTTCACAGCCGTTACCGGCGTCAGCGGTTCTGGTAAAAGCACTCTTATAAACGATACATTAGTAAAAGCTTTAATGCGCAAAATTTATCAATCTAAGGTTGTACCGCTGGATCATAAAGAGATTCGCGGATTAGAATTAATTGATAAAGTTATTGAAATTGATCAATCGCCGATCGGTAGAACACCGAGATCGAATCCTGCAACTTACACCGGGCTGTTCACATTTATTCGCGATTTATACGCACAGCTTCCGGAATCAAAAGTTAGGGGATATGCTCCAGGAAGGTTCAGTTTTAATGTTAAGGGGGGCAGATGCGAAGACTGTCAGGGCGACGGTTTGAAAAAGATAGAAATGAATTTTCTGCCGGATGTTTATGTTATGTGCGAAACATGCCATGGTAAACGTTATAATCGTGAAACACTTGAAATTCTTTACAACAAAAAATCTATTTCCGATGTGCTGGAAATGACGGTTGAAGTATCACTGGATTTCTTTAAAGACCATCCACGCATTAAAAGAAAAGTAAAATCATTAAATGATGTAGGGCTGGGTTATATTAAATTAGGTCAGCAAGCAACCACCTTAAGCGGCGGAGAAGCACAAAGAGTAAAGCTTGCAACCGAATTAAGCAAAGTTAGCACCGGTAAAACAGTTTATATTTTGGATGAGCCGACAACCGGACTCCATTTTGAAGATGTTCGAATTTTATTAAAAGTTCTCAAAAAGCTTGTTGATAAAGGTAATACGGTTATCGTTATTGAACATAACCTTGATGTAATTAAAGTTGCTGACTATATTATTGATCTTGGCCCGGGCGGCGGAGAACACGGCGGTAAACTAGTTGCCTGCGGTACACCCGAGGAATTAGCTGCCGATAAAAAAAGCATTACCGGAAGATTTCTAAAAAAGGAATTAAGTAAAAATTAAGCAGGAAAAATATGAAAAAGAAAGTAGCTGAGTTTACGAAATACCGCGCAGATATGAATGATAAAATTCTAAATAGCGGATTCAGTGACTTTAAAAAATTCTTTGCACTCGACAATAAAGCTTATGTTGAAGGCGCTCTGAATTCCAAAACTAAAGAAATGATGGGTTTGGTTGCCTCGATGGTTTTAAGGTGTAATGATTGTATACTTTATCATATCGATAGAAGCGTGGCGGAAGGTGCTTCGAGAAAAGAATTATACGAATCGTTTAACATTGCCCTAATTGTGGGCGGATCAATCGTTATCCCGCACCTTCGTTATGCAATGGAAATTTTAGACGAACTTCTCTCCGAGGAGGAGAATAAGTAATGTCTAAAATGATTTTAATCCCCGGCAAAATTGTAACCGCAAATGCTGAAGAAAGAATATATCATAATCACGCCGTGGAAATTGAGGATGGTATAATCACTAATTTTATCGTTAAAGATTCGGTTGATAGATCAGTCTATAGCGGAGAAATAGTTGATCTGCCAAGACTTACTCTCATTCCCGGATTCGTTCAAACTCACGTGCATCTGTGCCAAACGCTTTTTCGTGGAATGGCGGATGATCTCGAATTACTCGACTGGCTGCAGCAAAGAATTTTTCCGCTCGAAAATTCACACAATGAAGAATCCCTTAAAATATCGGCAGATCTGGGGCTTTTCGAACTCCAGAGGTGCGGCACAACTACCATACTTGATATGGGTACTATTAACCACCAGGAAATTATATTTGAAGAGTTGATCAAATCGGGACAGCGTGCTTTTGCCGGCAAATGTATGATTGACAGAAATGATCTCTTCCCAAATTTCAAAGAAACAGCTGCTGATTCATTAAACTCTTCTACGGTATTAGCTGACAATTATCATAATGCAGCCGACGGCAGAATTAAATATGGATTTGCACCAAGATTTGTGCTCTCCTGCTCAGAAAAATTATTAATAGATACCAAAGATTTAATGCATGATTATGAGGGGGCTCTGTTCCACACGCATTCTTCCGAAAATAAAAGTGAAGTAGAAACTGTTAGAAGACTTACCGGTAAAGAGAATATTGAATACTTCAACAGCATCGGCGTTTTAGAAGACCACACTGTTCTCGCTCACTGCATCCATGTGAATGAGCAGGAGACAGAAACATTGAAAAGAACCGGAACACGGGTTGCTCACTGCCCGTCATCAAATTTAAAGCTGGGCTCAGGTATTGCAAATATTCCAAATTACCTGCAAAAAGGGTTATCTGTTTCATTAGCGGCCGACGGCGCACCTTGTAATAATAATTTAAACATCTTTACCGAGATGAGACTTGCAGCCTTGATGCAGAAGCCTATTCACGGCGCTAAAGCGATGGATGCAAAAACCGTTTTTAGACTGGCTACAATTGAAGGCGCAAAAGCGCTCCATTTGGAAAATGAAATCGGAAGTATAGAGATAGGAAAGAAAGCAGATCTTGTTTTATTGGATTTAGAACGTGCCGATCAAAGTTTGAACGAAAATGATATTTCTATTTATGCCAACATTGTTTATTCTGCAAATAGCGGTAATGTTCATTCGGTTATGGTAGAAGGGAAGTGGGTTGTTCGAAATAATATATCTACCCTGTTCGAAGAAAAAGAGTTGGTTTCAAGAGGCAGAACCGAATTGAAAAAAGTTATTGAAAGAGCCGGAATATGATTGAACTTGTTTTTGCTTCAGGGAATAAAGGCAAAATTGCGGAAGTAAATAAAATTATGCTTCCCGAATTTAAAGTTATATCAATTTATGAACTGGGCGAAGTTCCCGATATCATTGAAGATGGTACAACATTCGAAGAAAATGCATTTATAAAAGCTGAAGCGATTTATAATATTTATAAAAAGCCTACAATTGCTGATGATTCGGGACTTGCCGTAGATCAACTTGACGGAAAACCGGGAGTTTTTTCTGCGAGGTATGCTGGCGAAAATTGCACATATGATGATAATAATAAAAAACTTATCGAAGAATTAAGCAATTATCCAGAACCGCATACCGCACAATTTATTTGCTGCGCAGTTTATTTTGACGGCAGGATTAAAAAATCTGTTACCGGAATTCTAAAAGGTGAGATCATCAATGAATTCCGCGGGCAAAATGGATTTGGATATGATCCGATATTTCAGGCTGCCAATGAAAAAAGAACCCTTGCCGAAATGAGGAGTGACGAAAAAAATAAAATAAGTCATAGGGCAAAAGCTTTTTCAAAATTGAAAAAAATATTACTAACTAAATAGAGGTAACAATGAGAAAATCTCATTTAATATATATAGCTGTTGTTTCATTTATGCTGATCTTTGCATGCAGTGAATCCGACAGCCCCACATCACCCGATGATAATAACGGCACCGGCGCAGCTTTGTATTACCCGGGTGGAGTTGGTTCGATGTTTATTTTTTCCCGCGATACAATGGGAAGTGCCGGTTCTTACAGCAATATAGGTTTAAGAACTTCCAGTTTTGCTTCAAGTAGAAGCGCGAATGGTCTTAGCATTTTCAAACAAATTAATCAAACTACTTCAATCGGCATTGTTGATACATCAAGCGTTGAATTTTGGAGAAGTAATAACGGCGTTTATTTTGTTGTGGACACTTCAGGATTTGCTGAGATACTTGGTGAAATACCAGATAGTTTAAAAAACTTGCTGACTTTCAATATCGATTCTCAAATAAACGCGTTTTCAACTCCGCTTACTGCAGGTAAAGTTTGGCCGGCATTCAAATTAAATGTAGGTATCCCTATTTTTGGAGATAGAAGTTTGATTGAAGTTTCGGGTGCATACAAAGGTCAGGAATCAGTTACGGTTCCACCGAATGCTGAAACCAAGACTGCTGAAAGAATTGATTACACGGTTAAAATCAGTATTCCGGATGAAGCTAATATATTAGATACTACTTCTCAATACTACGGCGGTACAGCATGGTTTGTAGAAAATATTGGCTTGGTTAAACTGGAAGGTAATGGATTGCTTATCAATGCTATCGGCAGAGGTTCAATCGATTTGGAGGATTCATCTAGAACAATTAGGGAAACACTAACTTCTTTTGAATTGAAATAACGATTCTTTTCAAGGGGCTGTTTCGAAATTGCCTGTATACTAATTTGGATATCAAATCAAAACCCGCGGTTCACTTCCGCGGGTTTGTATTATTGAGTGTTGATAAACATCTAAATAATTTTTATTTATTAAGGCAGAACCTTTTTTGATTCTAGCCAATCTTCGTACCACTTAAATTGACTGTTTATTAATGGAGCCGCAAGCATCTTTTCACCGAACCCGAAAGACCGCATTACAACAATATTAAGGTTGGTAACACTTACATTCTTCAACAGATCCAAATTAATCTCAACACCAAATTTATTAGCGAGCTCAACAGTTTTAGAATCAAGCAACTGTTGAAGTTTTTTGAAATACAGATCTTGTTTTAATCCTTCCCGTTGAGATTCGATTCCAATTTCTAAATTATTTATTGTTCTGGATGTATCTACAAGTTTAATTATTGCAAAACTATTATTAGTATTTATCGGTCCGTAAATATCTCCCGGTATCATTGAGCGAACTGTGGATGCAAACTCGCCTAACTTATCGACTGCAGCAAAATCTAAACTGAGCAATGAATCGCCGGGTTCTGCAATCTCTCTAATTAGATTTGGGAAGCTTTCATTTTTATCTAAACCGATCAGCACTCTATTTATTTTTTCCAGCGATGGTGTTATCAAGCCTTCTACCTTGTAGAGTTTAGCAGGCAAATCGTATTCGGTATTCTCTTTAATATATTCGTTTAATTCATCCTCTGAAATTTTTACTGAGTCTGAATAGCTTGATATTGCCAGGGTATAGAGATAATTATCTTTCCACATTTTTAATTCATTTACAACCGCTGGCAGTTTATTGTAACCCCGCTTCCGTGCTTCGCGGGCGATAAGTTCAAGCCTTATAAAATTCTTTATCCATCGGCTCAGTTCTATCCGAAAACTATTTAGATCGGCTGCCTCTGTTTTTATTCCTTCGAATCCCAACCTTCCGATAAAGTCGATTAGTGATACCGGGCTGCTCTCAAATTTAATAAATGATGACTGTAGTTCATCTTCGGTAAACGAATTTTTAGTTCCGTAAATTTCGTAAAAGGAAAGACCTGTCAATTTATTATCATCAACCTCTAATTTCCGGACTTCATCCCAGAGTAACCCGGTGAATTTATTGAAAGACTTAACATCTGCCGAGACTTCCACACCGCCCAAGAATTCTTTGTTGAAGGCAGTATATTGTTCCTTAATTTTACGGCTTTCCAAAATTCTTTTAGCGCCCAAGTTTACTTCATCGGAAGATTTCGATGTATTTTCAAAATTTATCGTCCTATTGGCACAATAGAAAATCACCCACCCAACTTCCGTGAGCAGAGGTTCAGAATAACTCTTCTCAGCTAAATTGAAAATAATATCCTCATGCTGCTTCTGCATTTGTCCATACTCAACAGTAATTGCTTCAGTCTGAAATTGAAACTCTGGACGGTTTACAAGAAGTGAATCAAACGGAATTCCGGAATTGAGCAGCGTGTAAATTGAATCAATCTCGGGTTTTGAATCCGCTGTAATAACCAGCGCGGATATTTTCATTTTGTATCTTGCTATCGCCTCTTTTAATTCCTCATTCGAAATGGAAATTTTTTTAAGAATATCTTCTTCATACAGAATGTCTCTCGCAAGTTTATTCTCAATTTCAAGCAGTGAATATTTTATGAGAGGTTTTTTAAGCGGGTCAAAATTTTCTGCTTCGGCAGCCCATAATTTTTGTGCGGTCATTGAAAGCAGAAATATTTTTTTCTTTTCTTCGAGGGATGCCGCATTGAAAACCATTGGACTCAATTCAAACTGTTTCTTGAAGTCGAAGATGGTAATTACATCGTTATTTACTCTTGCAAGAATATTTTCATCCTGTGCGTTTAACACTGTTATAATCAGAAATATTGACTGAAAAAGGTACCGAAATGTTCTCTTCATAAATGAATAATTATTCCGTATTTTTTTGTAACAAAATGAATATTGTTTAAATTCAGCATCCAAAATAGAATTGCATTTAATATATAACAAACATTTTTAAATTATAAGAGTTAAAAAAGTTGACTGATAAGATTAAGCATCTTTATAACCGTACGAAAGCTTCATATCTGCCTGTAATTTTAATTGTTATTATTTTCGCTTTCGTAGTGTTTTATTTTCTCTTTGCTGCCGATTCTAAATTCGTTGAAAAAGATAATGTGATCAAATTATATTTTGCTGATAATATTTCTACAGCCCATATAAAGACCATAGATCGATTTAACCAAAAGTATGAAGGCAGAATCAAAGTAGTTCCGGTTAATCTGCCATTTGAAAAGTTCAGCACAAATGAAAGAAAAGAGCTTCTTGCCAGATCCCTACGGAGTAAAAGTGATAAGTTAGATATTTTTGCTGTTGACCATATTTGGGTTAGAAGATTCGCAAGATGGACCCGCAATTTAAATAATGAATTAACTCACGATGAAATTGGTAGGTTTACACCCGCTTCGTTAGAGCCGTGTAAGGTTGATGGTAATCTATACGCTATTCCGCTTTATATCGATATCGGCGTAATGTATTACAGAGATGATCTTTTTGACCGTGTGGTAAGGGATAAAACTGCTGTGGAAAAATTGAAAAACTCTATCAACTGGGAGGATTTTATTGAAATTGGTTCCAAATTTAAAAATCCTTATTACCTTTTTCCTGCCGATAGTTATGAAGGATTGGTATGCTCATTTATGGAAATGGTGTTGAATCAAAATCGTGATTTTTTTAATGAAGACAATATGGATTTAACACGTCCGGAAGCTCGAAAAGCACTAAGCTTACTTGTTGATTTAGTTAACAAATATAAAGTTACACCCTTAGAAGTTATTAATTTCAAAGAGACCGGCACCTTCCGCTATTTTTTTAATGAGCAGGCTGTTTTTCTAAGAGGATGGCCGGGTTTGGACCATGATATATATCACCTGCAGCTAAAAGAAGATTCAACATCAAATATTGTTAAAGTTCCGCTGCCTCATTTTAAAGGTACAAAGCCGGCATATATAATCGGAGGCTGGAATTTAATGATCTCGAAATATTCCAACAATCCTAAAGAAGCAATGATTTTTCTTAATTATCTGATCAGCGAGGAATCTCAGATTTTAATGTTTGAAAATGCTAATTACCTTCCGGTAATTAAAGAGATTTACGAAAATGAGGAACTAATTAGCCGGTATCCCGATTTAAAATACTACAGCTCATTATTTGAATATGGGGTTCACCGCCCATTTATTGATGATTATACCCGTGTTTCGGATATCATTTCTTATTATTTAAATAAGGCAATTAATAGTGAAGTTACAGTTGATGAGGCATTAACTAATGCAACAAAAATGATCAGGGAAGAAAGAGTATTAATTAAATGATGCAGACTACCGAAACAAATATGTTTCTTGAAAAGATAAAAAAGTATCGATTCGAAATTAGACACTTAACTCTTCTGTTTATTGTCCTTATAGTATTTCAATTGGTATTGTCCTACATTCAAAAAAAATCACTAGAGGAATTTTTAACCGATGCACAGCAATGGTATCAAAAGGATACTGCTGAAAGAATCGCAAATCTAACTTCAACTTCATTGGAATTATTAATTGAAAATATTCCGGCTGATAAAAATCCGTCTGCAACTGAAAAGAAAAAAATTATTGAATCATTTAATATTATATTTAGTCAGCAATTACTCTACCAGCACGTCGAAGAAGTTTGCCTTATTATTTCAAAAAACAATCACCAGTTTGTAATTGATAATGGAGAGGAGTTATATCATTTTATTATAGAGCATGTTAATGATACCTATCATTCGGACACTCTTCATTCGAAAGCACTTAATTTTTTTGACGTGCACTCCGAAGTGCTAAAAAGGGATGAGGAAATTTTCAGTAAATTAGAAGAGGATAAATCCTTTCATATTTTAGTTCCTTTTGTTCCGCATGGCGAATATCTTGGGGCATTCTACATGAAGAATCACCCCGATTTTTCTCTTATCACAAAAGAAATAATTGCAAGTTATGACGAAGCTACTGTCATCTATTCCTCATTTATACTTTTAGGTCTTCTTGCTATGTACTACATTTCCTCTTATACCGTTAGGGAAAGAGACGAAGCGCAAAAAATGCTGTTTGAAGAACATGAAGAAAATATTAAGAAACAGGTACGGCATGAAAAGGAATCCTTATTTACAAAGAGGATTTACCACACTCATCACAAAGCCGAAAAGATAATGGGATTCATAAAGGAAGATTTACGAATTTTAGACGAAAATAATATTGAGGCTGTAAAATATAGAGTTAGCAAATATTCAAATTTTATATCCCGTGTAATTTACGATATGAAATGGTACGACCCGCCGATGAGTACCATTCGGAGCGATCTCTTTAATACCGACTTAAATTCTGTAATTAAATTTTTGATTGATAATTTATTTTTAAGGATAAGCACAGCTACCGACCTATTCAAATTCAAATTAAACTTGGATGAGAATGTACCGCGAGTAAAAGTAAACGAATTTGTTATATGGGAAATTCTTGAACCGATTTTTCAAAATTCAATTGACCATGCCGGGGATAAAAAAATTACGATCACAATTAATACTAAATATCTGGAATCTGAAAATATTTCAATACTGGAAATTATTGATGATGGTCCGGGCATTGATCTGTCGCTGCTTGAGGTTGGCGAGCATGGAATTAAAAAGATTTTCAGCGAGGATGTGACTACTAAAGATGTTCAAAATAAAAATGCGGGTTACGGCTGTTATATTGCCTACAACATTGCGGTTTCAAAATGTGGTTGGAAGATGGATGCAAGCAATAATCCAGAGAGCGGCTGCAAATTTTCAATAACTATTAAAAACTAGCAAAAAAATTATGAAGAAATATAATAATATTAAGATTTTACTAATTGAAGATGAAGATTATGATGTTAGAAGAGTAAAAAATACTCTATCATTAATTGAAGACGCTTTTACAATTAATAGCGTTGTATCAAACGGTTCTGATGCATTAGAAAAGCTAAGAACCGAACCGGACAACTACGAAATAGTTATTATGGATTATCAAATTGCAGGCGGACTTAGAGGCGAAAAATTAATAAGGGAAATAAAAGCCGTTGCTCCGCTGGTTGAGGTAATCGTTATAACAAAACACACAATCAACATAACGGATTTTGAATTTGCAAATGTTCTGCTAGAGGCTGGGGCTTTCTGGTATTGTACTAAGTACCCCGGTGATATTGAAGATTTCATTTATCAGCCGACTGATTTTATTGTTAGTCTTTATAATGCCTACGAGAAAAGGGAGCTGGAAAAAAATTCCTTCAAGTCGAACAGCAAATTGCAGCAAAATGTTGAAGACATTCTAAGCCGGAGAGTTATTGTCGGATCATCCGAATTTACAAAGAAACTTCACCAAAGAATTATTAAACTAGCCGGAAGCGATATTAATGTTCTTATTTCAGGAGATTCGGGTACAGGCAAAGAGTTGGTAGCTACAAATATTCATTACAAAAGTGATAGAAAGCTGGATAATTTTGTACCGATCAATTGCGGAAGTATTCCTTCAGAACTGATCGAAAGTGAATTATTCGGTTTTGAAAAAGGAGCCTTTACGGGTGCCAATGCAAAGAAAGCCGGACTTTTTGAAGTTGCAGATAACGGAACAATCTTTTTGGATGAAATAGCAGAACTGCCGCAAGTTGCACAAGTAAAATTATTAAGGGTTCTGCAGGATGGTGAAATTGAAAAACTCGGACGTACGCAGAATATAAAAGTTAATGTTAGAGTTATTGCCGCAACTAATAAGAATCTTGAAGAGCAAGTTAGAGCGGGAAAATTCAGAGAAGATTTATACTACCGCCTGAATGTTGTTCCGATTTACATTACCCCAATCCGGGAAAGAAAGGAAGATACTAAAGAATTGATTTATCATTACCTCGATTTCTATTGCAGAGATATGGGAATCGATAAACCTGAACTGAGCGACGATGCGATTAAATATTTGCTTAATTATGAATGGCCCGGAAATGTTAGAGAACTCAAAAATCTAATTCAGCGATTACTATTTTTCTTCAGCGATAAAATAACTCTCGATGATGTTAAGAGTTCTATGTTGAGAGAGATTTCCGGCAGAGAAGATTCACCCTATCTTATAAGCTTCAAAAACAATGAGGATATATTATCTCTGCGGGAAGTTGAACGTAATATGAGAATAAAGTATATAAATTTTGTGCGCGAAAATTCCTCATCTGATGCGGATGCCGCAAAAAAGATGGGTCTTGCCCCTCCCAATTACCACAGGATGTGTAAAGAGTTAGGAATAAAATAAGTTATCATAATTATAACAATTTTTATCATTTTGATAAGTTTTATTTTTCTCCTTTGTGACCAGCAAGCATTCCCAACCAAAAATTAGTTATCCTAAATTGGCCCGTTATTTGCACCTCGTTATATTTACTTAAACGGAAAATCTTAAATGAAGACATTCTACTCTTTAATTCTAGCAAGTTTAATATTTTTCTCCACTATAAATGCCGGCGGGTTTCTTACAACACAAGGTAAAAAAATTGTTGATGCGGACGGTACAGAAATTTTATTTAAAGGAATGGGATTAGGAGGCTGGCTTGTACCGGAAGGTTACATGCTTCACACTTCTCCAGCCGGAAATTCCCCAAGTGAAATAAGAGCGCTTGTGGTCGACCTAATCGGTGAGAATGATGCTAATATTTTTTTTCAAAATTATAGAAGTAATTATGTTAAACGAACAGATATAAGAAAATTAGCCGAATGGGGCTTCAACACAATTCGCTTGCCGATGCATTACGACTTACTTACACCAAGGGATCAGCCCGGAGTTTATTTGGAGGAAGGATTTGCGCTTATCGATTCACTACTGGCGTGGTGCAAGGAATCAAATATTTATCTCATTTTGGATATGCATTGTGCACCGGGCGGGCAGAGCGACGAAAATATCAGCGACTATGATCCCAGTTATCCGTCACTTTGGGAGGACCCGGCTAACAAAACGCGAACTGTAAAT
>JAENZU010000668.1 GCA_016841125.1 Melioribacter sp.
AAGCATCTCTTTTGATAAGTATTTGTAAATCTCTTTTTTTAATTCATTTATCTTTTTGAATTTAAAAAAAAATTTGAAGTATTGAGGTAGAGCTTTATTATATTTATTGAAATTTTCCGCTGAAGGAGGTGAGTTAAATAATTTAAACGGTTCGGGTACAAAATTAATTGTATTTTGAACAGGGCCTTGGTAAACTAAAATTTTTGATTCTAAAATTTCATTAAATACTTCTGAAATAATTTTCTTGTTGGGTTCTTCTGTTTTGATTTCCTTTCGATATTTAATCTCATTAAAAATATCACGATTGATAAATGGAAATTCCAGCTTTAAATTTTTGTATTCAATTTCAAATTTATTGTGATAGGGAATTTCAAATACTAATTTATTTGAGAAACTTAATTTGCGGATTTCAGAATTCAGATTTGACAATTCTTCGTCAGAAATCTTCTTAAAAGAATCGGAGTTTTTTTCAGTGAAAACGATGACGTTCGATTTATTTCCGCGTACTAAAAAATAGAGTTTGGAATTTTCAAATTCGAATTCTACTATTCTGTCGCTTTGCGCAATTTTTATCGAAACTATTTTATCGGGTAAGTGATCTTCAAAAAAATAGGCAATATTTTTTTTTGCTTTGAAGTGCTCATTTTTAATATTTAGAAATGGGAAGTTTTGCTCCACAGAAATAATGAGTTGTCTGTTGGGGTGATTTTTGTCAGATAAATTTAGATAAAGTTTATCTTTTTCTTGAGTAAACGCCTCATAAATAATTGATCCACTCAAAACTGAATCAAGTTCATAAACCGCTCTTTTAAGATATAAATAGTTTCTAAACATAGTCTTAAAAAAAGAGACTGTCTTAAAAGCATAAAAACCGTTAAAACGGTTATTAAAAATTTTGTTTTGCTCTAACTCCCACATTTAAAAATGTGGGTTAATGCTCACAAAACCTCTTTAGACAGCCTTGATCAAAAAATCAATTTATGATTTAATTAATTAGGCATTCCTCTTCTTCTTCTTTCTTCGCGCGTAAGGTCAAAGACCTTTCTGAAAAGTTTATCCGCAACCGGTGTCATTTTAAGATTTCTGCGGGCTTCAACTCTTCTGGCAACTTCTAAACTTCTTTCCAAATCGTAAGTAGTTAATGCGTCTGTGCCGCCCCAGCTGAAAGAAGGCACGTAGCGCGGAGGAAACCCTGCACCAAAAATATTGCAGCAGACACCCACAACCGAACCAGTATTAAACGTTGTATTTATTGCAGATTTTGAATGATCGCCCATTGTTAACCCGACAAATTGTGAACCGGTATCAATAATTTCTCCGTTTATTGTCACTTTAATGGTGCCGTAATTATTTTTAAGATCGCTATTGCTGGTACCGGCTCCAAGATTAACCCACGATCCTAAATATGAATGACCCAAAAATCCTTCGTGCTGTTTGTTCGAAAAAGAGTGAATGACGGAATCTTCTACCTCGCCGCCAACTTTGCAAATTCTACCGACGTTGGTATTATGATATAATGTTGCTCCCATTTTTATTATTGAATTATCGCCGATAAATGCAGGGCCCTGAATACTTGCATTTGGCAGAATCTTAACATTTTCGCCAATAAAAATTGGACCGTCTGAAGCATCTAATACAACCCCCGGGTAAATAACAGCGCCGTCTTCCATATAAATATTTTCTTTTTCCAAAAAATATGCACCGTCATATATTTTTACTTGATCTGAGGATTTATTATTTCCGACTAGTCTTCTATAATCCGCAATTAATTCCCTCTGATTAAAATGGATTAGAGCCCATGGATAATCAATAACTTCAACATCAGCATCTTCTTTAATTAATCCGGAAAAATCTGAAATAGTTAATACGTCTGCCATTGCTTTTTTAATTCGTCAAGTTTGGTTCCTGATACTCTTGCAGCAATAAT
>JAENZU010000021.1 GCA_016841125.1 Melioribacter sp.
TTGCAGACTTTGGTTCAGAACTTCAAAGTTGAACTTTTTGTAGCATCCTTTGAGAATGGCTTGATATATTTGGATGATACCACAATCAGATCTAAGTTAATAAGATTGGAAGAACCGGGCAGCTCTGATACCACCGACTTGCCGCTTAATTACAATAAGCTTGAACTGCTTTCGTTTCGGAAGCTTTATCACCAAAATGAACTTGTCCGGAAAAATCTTTTAACGCATCTCGAAAAGGAAGAAGAGGCTTTGATGAAAAATGTAGCAAGGGCGGAAGATCTGCTGAAAGACTACGGGATCACTTCAGAGCTAATATATTCGGTAATAGATTCAAAGATTAAACAAGCGATAACGGAAAAAACTAGAGTAAATTAAAATGGCAAAACATCAGTTAAGTAAATCGTCTTTCATTAAAGGACTTCAGTGCGAGAAGCAGTTGTATCTTTACAAGCATCATTACGATTGGATGGATCCGGTGAGCAATATGCAGCAGGCGGTATTCGACCGGGGTACCGATGTCGGTGAGCTGGCACAGCAGTTATTTCCGGGCGGTATTAATTCAAAGCCCGAGACGCATTTAGAATATGCGAAAGCAGCTAAAAAAACTGAGAAGCTTATCGAAGAGGGAATAAAGATAATATACGAAGCCGTCTTTATTTATAACGGTGTTTTGGTAATCAGCGATATAATCCGTAAGCACAGAGGTAAGTGGCAGATATATGAAGTGAAAAGTTCGACATCGGTAAAAGATGTTCATTTCTACGATGCAGCAATTCAGTATTATGTACTGAACGGATTGGGATTGAACATCTCCGATGTCTCGATTGTGCATCTAAACAATGAGTATGTGAGAGAAGGAGATCTCGATATTCGGCAGTTGTTTACAATTCATTCATTGTATGACGATGTAATCGAAATACAAAGTGAGATTGAAGAGAATGTCACTGACTTCAAAAAAATGCTGAAACGAAAATCGATTCCCGATATTGATATTGGTGAGCACTGCTTTAATCCATATAGCTGCAGTTTTCTTGGTCATTGCTGGAAGCAAGTTCCTGAGTATTCGGTGTTTAACTTGAATAGACTACACAAGAACAAAAAATTTGAATTGTACTATGAAGGCATCGTCAACATTGAAGATATCCCCGAAGATCACCATTTAAGCTTCTCGCAAAGAATGCAGGTTGATTCGCACATCAACAACAATACTATTGTTGAGAAGAGAGAGATTAAACAATTTTTGGACGGGTTCACCTATCCTCTTTACTTCATGGACTTTGAAACATTCCAGCCTGCAGTCCCTATGTTTGATCTTTCGAAACCTTATCAGCAAATACCTTTTCAATTTTCGGTTCATGTGCAAAAGACAAAAAAAGGTGAACCTTTACATTATGAATTTCTTGCCGAAGCTGACGGCACAGATACACGAATTCCATTTATTGAAGCCTTGCTTAATCTCTTGGGAGACAAAGGAAGCATTGTTGTTTACAATCAGTCATTTGAAAGAAGCAGACTCAATGAAATTGCGGCGGTATTTCCTAAATACAAAAAGAGAATTGAAGCAGTTAATGAAAGACTGGTTGATTTGATGATCCCGTTTCAGAAAAAGTGGTATTACTCTCCCGGGATGAAAGGCTCATATTCGATCAAATCGGTTCTCCCTTCGCTTGTGCCGGAATTGAGCTACAGCAATATGGAAATAGCTGACGGAGCAGCTGCATCGCATATGTTTTACAATTTATATTTTGAGAATAACCCGAAGATAATTGACGCGACCAGAAGAAATCTTCTGCAGTATTGCGGACTTGATACATTCGGAATGATAATGATTTATGAGAAATTACTAAAAATTAAATAGTTGCTTATTTTGATGTGGGACACAATTTTCAAAAACTCTAATAATTATATTATTTGTTCATTGAGTATGTGAATAAATGAGGAAGCAATATGTCAAAGTATTATAAAAGTGTTAAAGAAGCTGTTTTGGGCTCATGGAATAAAGAGAGTTTTATAGTTCTGCTTGAGGAAGAAAACAAGAATGATGATTTTCTTTGGGAGGATATTCTGGCTGAAATCGTGATTCCTAAATTTGAAATGTACACCCGCTTAACTGAAGAAGAAATAGAGCAACTAGTTCAAGAGATTGGCAGAATCTGGAATATTGAAGAATATCTAAAGGCAAAAAAATATCTGGATTTTTTGGACAATGAAGTTAGGTTGGAGGATTTTGAGAGGAATGATGTTTAAAATCCTTGAACAATATAAATTTACTTGCAAATTTCAAAGTGGCATCTATTTAAATAGCTGCCACTTCTAATTTTACCAACCTTTACAGATTCAAAATATGAATGTGATGCTGTGTTCCAGTCTGTTCTTATTTTGACTGCAACTTTTTTAGAACTTCCAGCATACCTGTATGAGTATCAGAGTGATGATGGATCATCTTCCATGTCTCACTCTCTTTTTGATAAATGTTAGTAACTCGTACCTCGCCGTTTAATTCTTCTCCGGCTATAAGTACTTTTTGCAGCTGCTCAATTCCGATCTCGAATGCCATATTTCCCGAGACTTGAATAGATTGATCTTTCAATAAAATAGTTCCCTGTGATGCTATTTGGGCTACTTGATTAAAAGATTCGTTTACTTTTTCCCAGCCAATTTCCCGACCGCCAATCGGATGCATTGCAGTTACGGAAGATTTATGGGACCATGCATCGTTCATTGTATTTTTTTCTCCCTTCGCCATACGGTTTAAAGCTGTGTAGAATTTATGTGATGCTTCCCGGACTTCGTTTTCTGATGACATTTGTTGTTCCTTTATTTGATATGTTCTAAAAATTTGCGTATTGATTTTCTAGAGCTATTAGGACCATACACAAATCAATAATAATTATTGAGATTTTTGATGAAGCGATTTATTATTTGTGAAAGCTATTTGTATGATGGCTCAAAAATATGAACCCGCTCTGTTGCCCCAATATATCAAATAATTAATAAAAATACACTTGGTATTATTTGTTTGATAAATGGCAGAATTACTTAAAAGGGTTTGTGATATTAACTTTTATTCTTCAAATAAAAACTTTTTGGCACTGCTTAAATCATTAAATAATTTTATTGTTACCCCCGAATTTACTAATACTGTTTCCATAAAGTCGTGAGAGTGATCTCCTTTTGTAATTAGGGCTGCAATTCTTGCATTAGTATCTATCTCCGGATATTTTTTGCAATCTTCATAAGCAAATAAATATTGATCAATTGTATTATCGATATTTCTGGCTTCTCTTACATCCATCAAATATCGATTAATTCCTGCTGAATTTCCTAACTCATGAGCTTCAAGTATGGGCTGCATTGCGGTGTGTTTGTTTATTTCCCCTTTGATTTTTATCGTTACAAACTTGTCACTTTCACTATAAGTTATCTCAGCGATCATAAATTCCTCCAGATGAATAATAATGATTCTGGTAAAAATTTTCCAATCATAATTTATATTATCTGAATTTAGAAATGTTACTTTAATGGTTAGATTATCTCACAAAGCCCATTGAGTAAATATAAGTTGGGTTATCAATTAGTTAAATAGAATAGTCTTTATAAGAACTTTAATAAGACTGTTCCCAAATTAAGATCTAATTGAAAAATATAAAATAAGTATCTCACAATAGTTTTTAAGTTATAAGCTCCCAATATTTGACAACCGTTTGTGTGAAGGTTGTAACAATTTGGAAATTTTATCGTCTTAAATGGTAGAACGTCCATTAAAAAAGGAGGATGAGATGGACTCGAGAAATAATAAGAATCGAATAAATATCTTCCTCTCAATTATATCTTTCTTGCTTTTCACAAATTTCTCAATATGCCAAAATAATTTTGAGGAAGCGGTAGAAATACCAACAAAAGCAATCGTAAGCTATATCGCCGGAATTCAATCTGAAAACATTGGATTGAAAAAAAGTTCTATTTATTTTGCCGGTAAATATCTGCTGCAAGATGCCAGTCCCTGTTTGATAGAAGAATTCAAAAAAGCAGATGATGAATCTATTGCAGTAATAATTGTCTGGTCACTTTACAGAATTGGCGATCAAGAATATCTTGAAAACTTAAATAATATCGTTTTGAATCACAGATCAGATTTTTTGAAAAACTTTTGTAAGAGTCTTAATAATTTAAGAAGCTATGAACAAGAGCTTTTCTTTGATTATTAAATTTTAATTTATCAAAATTAGAATGTCTGAATTCTTTGAATTATGGGGACGTAGCGTTAATCAAAATATTCAAATTCTACGTCTCCATTCTGTACATAAACAATTATTCCATCAAAGAATGTTACTCTTCAGATGAAGCGATCTGCTTGAACAAGAGAGTAGTTTGCATCTCAAAACTTAAGTTAAGCAGAAGTCTCCGGTTTCGTAAAAAAGGCTTTTGAAAAATAATGACCACATTACTTCCGGTTCCATATAGCTGGAAGGAGCGGTAGAGGTAAATATATCTACTTTGATTCGGTTTTCAGATTTTTTATTTTATCAAAAGTACTTTCTCACCGGGAGTAAAATTGATAAAATATATATCTGATATTACTGGTATAGTTACTGTTTTCTTTCTATTGTTATTTTCATTTTTTCTGATCACTCAGAAAAAAGGGAAGAGGATCAGCCATTTTTTGCTGGCAGGGTTTTTATTTTCAAATGCACTTTATATTTGTAATTTTTTACTATGGCGTTATTCAACTTTTTTTATTCCTGATTTTCCCCATCTCTTTTATATCGGTTTTGCGTTCGGTTACTTATTCGGTCCGTTACTTTATCTTTATACAAAATCCCGAGTATTTTCAAACTTTAAATTGAAGAAGTCGGATATATTACACTTTCTCCCTTTTATTCTGATAGCATTTTTGACTTTATATTTTTACCAATTTAGAAGTATAGAAGTAAAAATGCAGGTTTTAATCAGAGGCTATCTATTCGGGAATGAACTCGATCTTATTAACTACGCATTTTTACAAATTATCATCATGTCGTATATGTTTGCGACTATTATTCTGCTGGGAAAATATAGTGCAGAAATTAAAAAATTTTACTCCTCATTGGAAAAGCTGAATTTAACATGGCTTAACATTATTGTTTTCGGATTTCTGATCATGTGGCTTGTTGATATTGTTGAGTTCATGCTGCTGCTTACCGAACTAAGCACTCCTCTTTTAATTTCTCTGCTCACTTTATTATCGTTACTAATCAATTTCGTTTTCGCCAATTTGATTATCTACGAGGGACTAAAATATCCTCAGATAATAACCGGAATTGAAGATATTGGTGAAAAACCTAAATATGAAACTTCTACCTTAAGGAAGGAAGATTCTGCGGTTTATCTAGACAAATTGATATCAGAAACGAAAAACGAAAAATATTTTCTCGATCCCAACCTAACCCTTAAGCAGCTGTCCGACAGCACGGGAATTCCCTCCCGCCACTTGTCACAGGTGATAAATGAATCAATGCAAAAAAACTTTTTTGATTTTGTAAATTCCTTCCGGATTGAAGAAGCCAAGAATAGATTGATCAACCCAATAGATACTCAAATTACCGTCTTGGAGATTTTGTATGAGGTCGGCTTCAATTCGAAATCAGCTTTCAATGCAGCATTCAAAAAGTATACCGGACTTACACCAACCGAATTCAAACGCAGAAAGGATGTTAAACAAAGAGTTTAGTTAATAGGTGTTCCTGCACAAATTTAATTATTTATTGCTGAATATTAGAACTGTTCAGCTTAAGTAATCAATCTTTTTTGATCTAAAATAACCTCTTTCAAATCAATATATGAAGTATTTAGTGCTGATGCACGTATAAGGACGACTTCATTTTAATTATTGTATACATTTCTGCCGGATATTTTATCGGAATATAAATTTTAGATGGAGTTCACATGAAATCACTAAAAATAATAAACGTACTGTTATTTCTATTTTTAGGACTAAACATTTTAGGCAATATCATAAACATCCCTGCCGATTATTCAACAATTCAGGCTGGAATAAATGCTGCGGTTGAAGGGGATACAGTTTTGGTTGCCGAAGGGGTTTATTTTGAAAACATTAATTTTAAGGGAAAAAACATTGTTATTGCAGGTAATTTTATTTTAACCGGCAATCGTGATGAGATTGAAAATACAATTATTGACGGCAGTCAGCCTTCAAATGTCGATACGGCAAGCTGTGTTCTTATTGTTTCGGGGGAAGATTCGTCGGCTGTATTAGAAGGCTTTACTCTGAGAGGAGGAACGGGTACAATTTGGACGGATGAACATGGTGCCGGTAAATATGTTGAGGGAGGAGGAATTCTAATAACTCTTTCATCACCAACAATTCGCAATAATATTATTCGGGATAATGAAGCAATAAGACGTCCTAGCGGTACACTAAGCGCGGGAGGAGGAGGAATTCGATGCGGGGACGGGGCGCCTCTTATTATCAATAATATTATTATGAATAATAAAGGTATGTATGGCGGCGGAATTGTTATGAATTACGCCAAAGGTAAAATTATTAATAATCTTATTATCGGTAATGCGGTTTATAAAGCGGCTCCGGCACAAACTTTTGGCGGCGGCGGAATTTGGGCTCTGGAAGTTGGACCGGTAATTATTGAAAACAATACAATTACAGGAAATTCATCAGATGGAACGGGCGGAGCTCCTGCCGGCAGAGGCGGCGGAATTGTCTGCTGGGGAGTTAAAGCGCAGATTAGAAATAACATTGTTTGGGGCAACACACAGTTAAGCGGGGTGGATATGTGGGTTTCCAGTTCTGTTATTACTGCAGAATATAATAATTTTGCCGGCGGATACACCGGGACCGGGAACATAGATGCCGACCCAATTTTTGCTGTTGAAAATTATTATCTGATGAACGGTTCTCCCTGCGTTGATGCCGGTTCTCCGAATCCGGTTTTTAATGATCCCGAAGATCAATTAAATAGCGGGCAGGCAGCCATCCCTTCACTCGGAACTATCAGAAATGATATGGGTGTTTATGGCGGCGCCCGCAGAACAGAACTGCCGATGGTGGTAACAGGAATCAAATCTGAAAATGAAGAAATCTTTCCGCAAAAATTCTTGCTTTTTCAAAATTTCCCTAACCCATTTAATCCAACAACTAAAATAAAATTTTCAATCCCAACCTCTCCCCAAACCCCTCTCCTTGGTAAGGAGAGGGGCAGGGGTGAGGTCGTAAAATTGGTAGTGTTTGACATACTTGGCAAACAAGTAGCAATACTAATAAACGAAATCAAAGAACCCGGAAGTTACGAAGTTGAATTTGACGGCAGCAATCTGCCAAGCGGAATTTATTTCTATCGTGTTACGGCAGGCAAATTTACTTCATCGAGAAAAATGATCCTTTTAAAATAATTTACCACTTTTAATATTTGGGATATAACGGAAAGTAAACCTATTATATAAAATTTAGATGTTCCACATATCTTTCATCAAAATCTTAAAAGATATATAACGAGAAATTCTATGGTTAAAGTAAGTTTTGCTATCTATATAAATTGGTGGAAAGATTGGAAAGTCTAATTTATCATTAGTAAAAATTGATGACCTATTTTTTCACAAAGTTATTGCAACAAATCCTTAAGCTTATTATTATAGTAAGTGAGCATTCAGTTTCTAATCAAATAATCAGTTGTAATAATGGATTGGACTTACTTACTAAATCAAAAATTAAATGCAGTAGAGGTGAAAATCAGCGGCGATAGAAATGTTGCTGATTCAATAGAAATGGTAAAAGAAGTTACTGATTTCGCAAAAGAAAAAACTATTGCGAAATTTCTTTTTGATTTGAGAAACGCACGCGGGCAGTATGGAGTTATTGATATCTACGAACATGTAAATAATGTTCTGAATTACGGATTCCGCAGAAATGATAAAGTAGCGCTTGTCGGAAATGAAGATGTCAGCGAACATGCTTTTGCGGAAAACGTTGCATATAACGCGGCGATAATTGAACTAAGATATTTTAAAGAAATTGAAAACGCTGAGGCGTGGCTGCTTGAGTAAAAGCTAATGCTTTTATTTATTTTTACTTAAAATTTCAGTCTCAAGATATTTTTTATCAAGGAAACTAATATGGCGATTGATTACAAATTTTCAGTAGATGAAAGTATTTTAATTGTCCAAGCTTCCGGTCAGGATGATAACCTCCAAGAAGTTACCGAATACGGAATGGCTGTAATTGAGGCGGGAATAAGTAATAATGTTAAACACATTTTATGTGATGAAACAAACCTTATTTACAAACTTGGTACGTTCGATACTTATGAGTCGGCAAAATTTATTGCCGAATACGCACCGAAGATTGCTAAAGTTGCAATTGTTTGTAATCCCCAATGCATTTCTGATGCTGCTTTCTGGGAAGATGTAGTTGTTAACCGGGGACTCACATTAAAAATGTTTCTTCATACCGATGATGCCAGAAAATGGCTTGTAGAAAATAATTAGTTTCTTCAAGAATTTATTTCTGCCCTAGTACGGGTAAAATATGTAAAATAAAACACTGAATAAAAACATGACCCACATTCCGGGAGCAACCTCTTCAAATTTTCCGGTAACTACTTTCATAAGCGGATAAACTACAAATCCGGCAGTTAACCCGATTCCTAAATTATACGTAAAGCACATAAATACAATAGTAACAAACACCGGTATAGCCTCGGGCGGATCGGAAAAGTCAAATTTATTTATTGGTGTAATCATCAGCAGACCAACTATCATTAATGCTGAACCGTAAGCATACGGCGGAATTGCCGTAAAGAATGGTGCTAGAAAAAGTGCGATCAAAAACATGAATGCCGTAACAACAGAAGTTAAACCCGATTTCCCGCCGGCTTCAATTCCAGCAGCCGATTCTAAATAAGCCCCCGTTGTGGTAGTTCCTAAACATGCAGCAACTACTGTGGCAAGAGCATCGCACAAAAATGGTTTCTCTATTTCCGGCAGATTACCCTCTTCATCAAGCAAGCCGGCTTTGTAAGATAAACCGAGCAGTGTCCCCATCGTATCGACAAAATCCATTACCAGTACTGTTAATATCACGGCAAAAAATCCCCAGCTCAAAGCTCCCGCAATATCAAGTTCTAAAAATATTGGGGATAAATCAGGCGGCATCGATACCCACCTTTCCGGCAATGGACTAACACCCAATGTGAAACCAATTAACGAAGTTATTAAAATTCCAATCAGTATTGCCCCTTTTACTTTTTTGATCATCAGAAACCCAATAAACAAAAATGAGAAAATTGCGAGCAGAACTGAAGGATTATGAATATTACCGATATGAACCGGTGCGCCGGGAGTGCCAAGTGTTACTATCCCGGTTTCGTTTAAGCCGATGAAAGTTAAGAATAATCCTATACCTACAGCGAATGCTATTTTTAAACTTTCCGGGATAGCATTTGCAAGCCAACTGCGAATATTGAAAAGAGTTAATAGTGTAAAAATAATACCGCTTATAAAAATTGCACCCAATGCCGTCTGCCATGAATAACCGAGCACCTTTACAACAGTATAAGCAATGAAAGCGTTTTCTCCCATGTATGGCGCTATTGCAAATGGACGTTTTGCATAAACCCCCATCGCAAGTGTGCCGAAAAATGCACTTAATATTGTTGCCGCCATTGAGGGTCCGAATGGAATGCCTGCTGCTTCGAGTATTTTAGGATTCACAATAATAATGTATGCCATGGTCACGAATGTTGTTAAACCGGCAATCACTTCCTGTTTAACGCTTGTTCCTAATTCTTCCAGTTGAAAATATTTTGCCAGCATAATTGACCTATGGTATGTCAAGAAAATTGTGAAATGATTTAAAAATTTACGAACAATAATTGAATTTTCTTAAATTCACTTTAAAGATAAAATGCGCAAAGTTTAAAACGAAATATATTCTTCGGAGTTTATTTAATCTGAATAGATTCAAGCAGAATGCTGCTGCAGAATTACGCTGGCTAATAGAAACTAGTTAACTCTATTTTCATCCGGGAGTTAAAAATTATTAACGTGTGTTTTAAATTTAAACAAGAGATTAAAAAGTGACAGAAGTAAAAACTTATCCCGCAGAATATTTAAAAGAATTCTCATCTAAAGTATTTCAACATTATGGGGTGCCGGAAGAAGATTCGATACTTGCTGCTGAGGTGCTTGCTGCATCCGACTTACGCGGAATCGATTCCCACGGTGTTGCACGTTTGCATTCATATTATGAAATGCTGAGCTCGAAGCGAATTAATCCGATTCCTAAAATTGAGATCATTCGTGAATCAGCTTCAACTGCTGTTGTTGATGGGGATAACGGATTAGGATTAGTAGTTGGTCCTAAGTCAAATAAAATTGCTTTGGAAAAAGCCTCGGAAGTCGGAAGCGGGTGGGTTAGTGTTTCAAATACTAATCATTTTGGAATTGCAGGTTTTTATGTGCTGGAAGCATTAAAAAGAGACCTGATTGGATGGGCAATGACTAATACAACAAAATTGGTTACCCCGCTTTGGGGTGCGGAAAGAATGCTTGGCACAAACCCGATTGCGATTGCATTCCCCGGTAAGGAAGAACCGCCCATAGTTATTGATATGGCAACTTGCACTGCCGCTTACGGTAAAATTGAAATAGCAAAAAGAAATAATGTCAAGATTCCATTTGGTTGGGCGATTGATGCAGAAGGGGAAGATACACTCGATCCCAATATGATGGTTAATGGCGGAGCACTGCTGCCGCTTGGTTCTGATCGGGATAGAAGCGGTCACAAGGGGTATTGCCTTGCCGTAATGGTTGACGTTTTAAGCTGTGTATTAAGCGGCGCTAATTGGGGTCCCTTTGCACCCCCATTCACATTGCGGCAGGATATTCCTAAACGTAAAGTAGGTAAGGGAATTGGACACTTTTTTGGTGCAATGAAAATTGATGCTTTTATTGATTTAGATGAATTTAAAAGTCAGATTGATGATTATATTAGAACACTTAGGAAAACTAAACCGCAGGCTGGTACAAGCGGACCAATATTACCGGGGGATCCGGAGCGCGAAGCTGAAGCAGACAGGAGGATAAATGGTATTCCCATTTCTGAACCTGTGATACGGGAACTATCTGATATTTCAAGTAAAACGGGAATCCCTTTTGACTGAAGTTATTACGTTAGTTGAATCAAATTATTCGCTTTGTCTCTGGTTATGCAGACGGAATTTTGAAGTAAAATTTGCTTCCCTTATCCACTTCACTTTCAACCCAAATTGTGCCCCGGTTCATTTCTATAAATTCTTTACAGAGAAGTAAACCCAGCCCGGTGCCTCTCTCTTTTTCGGTACCGGGTGTAGATATCTTTTCGCTTATATCGAAGAGCTTATCCATTTTACCCGCCTCTATTCCTATACCGTTATCTTCAACGCATACGATGACATTTTCTTTTTGCTGCACCGCACTTATTTGTATAGTGCCATTCCGGTTTGTGAATTTTATAGCGTTCATCAGCAAATTTCTTATTACAAATTTTAACATTTGTGTATCTGCAAAAATCCGGATGTCACTTTTGATTTCATAAAACGTTTTTATTTTTTTACTCTCTGCATACTTTTGAGCAGCCGAAAATTCATCAATAATTATTTTTTCCAGCAGAATGTTTTCGGGGTCTAATTTAAATTTGCCTGTCTGCGTGCGGGACCACTCGAGCAGGTTTTCCAAGAGTTCGTAAGTGCTTTTTGCTGAGTCTTGAATACTCTTAACACAAAAATGCAATTCATCGTAGCTAAAGTTTTTAATATCGCCGGCAATCATATCGCAGGCGCCCAATATAGTACTGAACGGATTTCTGAGGTCGTGAGCAATTATCGAGAAGAATTTGTCCTTTGTGGCATTGGCTTTACGGAGTCTGGTTTCACTCTCCTTTAGTATCCGCTCCGTTTTTTTCCGCTCGGTAATATTCCTAATTGTGGCAATAACTTCGCTGCCGGTTACAGGCACCATTCTAGCTTCAAAGTCCTGATTCCCTTTGGGATCAATATGCAGCTGATATTCATATACCTGTAATTTTTGAGTGTAAAGAGTCTTTATTATATTTTCCTTTGTAAGATTAACAAGCGAAACCGGCAGTAATTCATCTATATTTATACCAATCATGCTGCCTTCTATGGGTGCGTATAGGTCTTCCGAATCTGATTTATAGTCCAGTATTACTCCGTCTTTATTGAATCTAAACATTAAATCGGGGATTGCGTTCAACAAAGCGCGGATTCTTTTCTCGTTTTCTCGCATCGCATTTTCGGCAATTTTCCGGTCGTCTATATTTCTCGAAACTCCTGTCATTCCCAAGAATTCACCATCACAATTCCTGATGCCCTGCATTTTGGTTTCAACCCAAACGAGCCTGCCGCCTTTGTGCAAAAATTGAGTTTCCCATAATTTTACATCGCCATCAAAAAATTTGGACTCCGCTCCATTATTTTTCTTTCTTTCGGCTAATGAAATGTAAGCCAGAGATTTGGGAGTGCAATAATCTTCAAATTTTAGATTTGCAAATTCATGGTATGTATAGCCGAGAAGATTTTCAATTGAAGGGCTTATAAAGACATGTTCTAGGTTACTGTTTCTCAACCAAATAACATCATTCAAATTATCAGATATAAGTGTATAACGTTCTTCGCTTTCTAATAATTTTTTCTCAATTATTTCTCTTCTTTCAATTTCAGCGGAGAGGTCATGAACTAATTTAAACGCCTCACGCCGGGCATCTTCTAAATCCTTTACTGATTTTTCCAAATCTTTTAGACGCTGTTCGGCTTTTGCTTCTACCGATTGTTTCTCCTCATGCAATTTATTTTCATGATCTAATCTCTCTAAAATAACCGCAAGCATTTGGGATAGGGACTTAATCAATAAGCGAGTATCTTCATCAATTGTTTCAGAGCCTTCAATACAGAGGTACCCAAAGAATGAAGAACCGATGTTTATTGGAAAATGATTTTCACAAAACTTTTCCGAATCCTGTAAGTATGCAAATTTGATCGATTCAAATCGATCACCTAATTCCCGAAGGAAATTATTTATTACCTGCTCCTTATTCCGCAGCAGGAAAAGGTCTATTATCATTTGAAATATGTTTTGTGTTATGAGCATTCCGCCGGTCAATTCAAATGAATGTTTTTATAAGCAGTGCTTAGTGCAATGTTTATTAGTTCTTTCATTTATTTAATGGAAATACTACCTCCACCAAAGTTCCTTTATTCTTTTTACCCTTAAAACTTATTTTACCATTCAAAGAATAGGCTCTTTCCTTTAGTCCGATCAGTCCGAAAGAATTAGGGTCAGTTAACTTGCTGCTTTCCAACCCGATTCCATTATCATTAATTGTAAGAATTACATTATTGTTTTGTTTTTTGAATTTTATTGATACACGTGAAGCTTTCGAGTGACGGGCTGCGTTTGTTAGGCATTCCTGCAAAATTCTATAGATATTAATTTTAAAGTCGTTTTTGAAAGCACTCTCTTCGACGTCAATATCGAGATTGATTTTTATAGAACTCCTTTCCATAAACTGGCTGGTGTACCATTCCACTGCAGGTATCAGCCCGAGATCATCTATCATAGAAGGTCTGAGCTCACTGGTAATTTGCTGTGTAGTTTTTATGGAATGCGCGGTAAGATCCATAGCGCTGTTTAATTTTTTCTTTAACAATTCATCTTCTTCACGGAGAGAGCTCATACTGAACATTAAATCCATTTTGATTGCGGTAAGTGCTTGACCAAGGTCATCGTGAAGTTCACGCGCCAGGGAGAGCCTTTCTTTTTCCCTTATATCCCGCATGTGAATTGAAAGCCTCGTTAATTCTTCATTGGATTTTTGCAGTTCATTTTTCAGCCTAATACTTTCGGTAATATCTTCGCCGGAACTTAAAACACCATATATTTCTCCACTACTATCTTTAACAAAGTTATTGTGCCATCCGATTATTCTTACTTTGTTGTAACGGCACAAAACTGGATTTTCATAATACTGAACAAAATCTATCTCACCTTTAATGGCACTTGCAAAAATTTCTTTCATTTTTGCAGTATCTTCTTTGGGGATAAATTTTTCAAACCAATTTTCCCCGATAATATATTGCTTACTATACCCTAATATTTCCGAACCTTTTCTGTTTATCATTTTAACAATTCCCTTTTCGTTAAGGAAGAGCATCATAACTTGGGCTGACTCAAGGTATTGTTCTGCACGGTTGCGCTCTTTTAGAATTTGCTGCGCTGCTCTTTTTCTCTCGGTAACGTCTCTCACAATTACTTGTATGGCTCGTTTATTGTCGAATAAAATTGGAACCGCTGTTACCTCTACATCAATTACATTTCCCTTAAGGGTAATAAACTTATCATCAATAGTGTAATGTTTATCTGCACCGCTCATAAGATTTTTTAATCTGAATCCAAACTTTTCCAGATGTTAATGGTGAATAATTTTTGAAAAGTCCAGCACAATCAGATCATCAATACTTTTCGCTTCGAGCAATTTTACTGTGGAGGGGTTTGCAAAAACTAATTTATTATTGACGTGTATAGCTATTGCATCGGGTGCGCTTTCAACAAGTGTTTTATATCTTTCTTCACTTTCTGCAATTTTTTGTTCGGCTTCTTTCATCTCTGTAATATCCAGAAATGCAACAATCGCAGCAATCCGCTCGCCGTCTTCATTATTTATAGGAGCAGCATGGGCAAGCACATAGCGGTCTTCTTCGCTATCTCTTCTTACAATAAATTCTTCGCGTACATTATCGCCATAAAGAACAGCCCTGGCTAAGGGTACATCCTCAGGTTTATATTCGGTGCCGTCAAAATGGAGTATTCTCCAACTGGAAACATATTTGTTAATGTCGATATTTTTAACAATTTCTTCCTCATTCTTTCCACGTATCATTAAGCCTGCTCTGTTAACATATCTTAACTTTCCATCAGGCACATCGGCAATTGCAATACCGGCTTGACTATTATCCAAGGCAGCTTTCAAAAAGGCTTCACTCTCTTTTAATAATCTTTCAGCTTCTTTTTGAGCTGTAACATCAACTACGGTTGATACCATTGTATTTTGGTCGTAAAGCGGGATATTCTGGGCGTTTACTATATGTTTGGAACCATCTTTATGAGTAACGATGCAGTTTTCCCAGTGCATATTCGATGGATCCCCGGAGTTTATATCCTCCGTTACCCTTGAGATTAATTTATTACGGTAATTATTATCGGGATAAACTTTCTTGAAGAAATCTGATATATTTTTTAGTTCGTCTGCGGGCCAGCCGTAAATTTGTTCAAATTTTCTATTAGTATAGAATGCATTTCCTTCATCAATATTGTTTAGAGCTAAACCGATTGGGAGATTATCCATTACCGTCTGAATAAATTCGTTACGTGCTTTGAGTTCGGTTATATCAACAGTGTAAACTAAACCATTAACAATATTGTCTCCCTCGTAAATTGGTACGCCCCAGTTTGCAAAAATTTTATCGTTAAACTTAGTTTCATAGTTAACTAGACTACCATTAAATATTTTTCTATTATAACTCATTATAGTCTTTGCTAAATCTTTTGCCCACACTTCATTTGGTTTGTGCCCGATTAAGTTTTTACCCTTAATACCTTCATTTTCTAAAGCACTGCCGCCTACAAACGAATATTCCATCTCCTTATCGAATAGGAATATTGCACCATTCGGAAAATTGTTTACGATCGTTGCATATTTGTT